>JABBAU010000043.1:0-26910 GCA_018607785.1 Methylobacillus sp. | reverse complement strand
GTCTCATAAATGCTTCTCCAATAAGGAAAGAATGAATATGATTTTCATTCATCAAGCTGACGTCTTTTTGGTTAAAGATACCAGATTCTGTAATAGGTATCCTACCCTCAATATTTTTTACTAAATTAATTGATGTTTTCAATGAAACATCAAATGTTTTTAAGTTTCTATTGTTAATTCCAATCAGTGGCGTTTTTAATTCTAAAGCTAAATCAAGCTCATCTTGGTTATGCGACTCAACTAATACTGCCATTTCTAGGTCATTAGCAATACTTTCCAGTTCCTTCATTTGTTTTAAATCAAGTGCGGCAACAATTAACAAAATACAATCAGCCCCCAAAATTCTTGATTCATAAACCTGATAAGGATCAATAATAAAATCTTTTCTTAAAACAGGAAGCTTTGAATTTGATTTCACTTGCTTAATGAAATCAGGATGTCCTTGAAAATATTCTTGATCTGTGAGTATCGATAAACAAGCAGCGCCTCCATTTTCATATGACTGAGCAATTGAAACAGGATCAAAATTTTCTCTTATTACCCCTTTTGATGGACTTGCTTTTTTGATTTCAGCAATGACCCCTGCTTCATTTTTTGAGTGTTTATCTTTAAGCGCTTGGATAAAATCTCTAGGTCTATCAATATTTGAAATACTCGTTTTTAATTCTTCAATTGATACATTTTTTTTTGCCTCTGCAATTTCTAAGGCCTTTGTTGCTAAAATTTTATTTAAAATGTTACTCATTAGATGTCTTAATCAATTGGTTAAGTTTATTTAATGCATGACCCTCGTCAATCATTTTTCTAGACACCTGAAATGCAGACTCAAAGTCCGAACAAATTCCAGAAACATAAAGTGCTGCGCCTGAGTTTAAAATTGTGATGTCGCGCGCTGTATTTTTATCTCCATTTAAAATGCCCAGCATCATTTCTTTAGAGCCTTTAATATCAGCCACTTCAATATCTTCAATTTTTCCAAGATTAAAGCCATACTCTGTTGGATCAAATTGGTATTCATTAATATTGCCATTTTTAAGTTCAGCAATATATGTTTTACCTGTAATTGAAATTTCATCCATACCGTCAGCACCATGAACAGCGAGTACATGTTGACTTCCAAGTTTTTTTAAAACTTCCGCAAAAACATAAGTTAATTCTTTACTATAAACGCCTACGATTTGATTTTGTGCAGAAGCAGGATTGGTCAATGGGCCAAGTAAATTAAAAATAGTTCTAAGCTTTAATTCTTTTCTTACGGGGGCTACATGTTTCATTGCAGGGTGATAATTTGGAGCAAACATAAATCCAATTCCAATATTATCGACAAGTTTTCCTAACTGGGAAAAATTTAAATTTACATTCACTCCTAATGATTCTAGTACATCAGCACTTCCAGATTTTGAGGAAACCGAGCGACCTCCATGTTTTGCAACGATTGCGCCGCCTGCTGCTGCAACAATTGCAGAAATTGTAGAGACATTGAATGTCTGAAGGCTATCACCGCCTGTCCCACAAGTATCAATTAAATTCTTTTTTTGAGATATATTTACCTTGTTTGAAGCTTCTCTCATGACCCCAGCTGCCGCAGTTATTTCATCAACTGTGGGGCCTTTGGCTTGAAGCGCAACCATAAAACCCGCAATTTGTATTGGATTTATTTCTCCGCTCATTATTTGATGCATAGCTTGTTGCATATCATCAAAAAATACGTCTTCTTTGTTAATAAGAGAGTTGATTATAGCTGTAAAATTTCTACTCATTTTGATCTAAAAAGTTTTTTAACAAATCATGTCCATACTCACTCAATATCGACTCTGGATGAAACTGTACTCCTTCAATTGGCAAATCTTTATGTTTGATTCCCATAATTTCATTATCATCTGTCCAGGCTGTGATATCAAAACAGTCTGGTAATGATTTCTTATCAATGACCAATGAGTGATATCTTGTTGCAGTAAATGGACTTTTAATTCCATTAAAAACCCCTGTATTTTCATGAAATATTTGTGACGTCTTACCATGCATTATAGTTTGGGCATGAATTATTTTTCCACCAAAAGCCTGGCCAATCGATTGATGTCCTAAGCAAACACCTAAAATAGGTACTTTGCCTTTGAAAGAATTTATTAATTCAAGAGAAATTCCCGCTTCATTAGGGGTACATGGCCCAGGTGAAATAACTATATACTTTGGATTAAGTTTATTAACTTCCTCAATAGTAATTTTATCATTTCGATAAACTTTTACTTCTTGTCCAATTTCTGAAAGATATTGGACTAAGTTATAAGTAAAAGAATCATAGTTATCTATCATTAATAACATAAGTTACTCCGTTATCCTTGCTTGAACTAACTCGGCCGCTTTCAAAATTGCTTTAGCTTTGTTTTGTGTTTCTACCCATTCATTGATTGGGACTGAATCTGAAACTATGCCCGCTCCTGCCTGGACAAAAAGTGTTTGGTTCTTTATGACTGCCGTTCTAATTGCAATTGCAACGTTCATATCTCCATCAAACCCAATATAACCCACAGCACCAGAATAAACTCCTCTTTTCGATGATTCAAGTTCATTAATTATTTCCATGGCTCTTACTTTAGGGGCTCCACTTACTGTGCCGGCAGGAAATGTTGCCTTCAGAACATCCATTGCAGAAAGTTTTTCTTTAAGCTTTCCTTCAACATTTGAAACAATATGCATTACGTGTGAATATCTTTCAATAATCATGTGATCAGTTACTTTAACTGAAGATGTTTCAGATACACGTCCTATATCATTCCTTCCTAAATCCATAAGTTGAACATGCTCAGCAATTTCTTTAGGGTCTTGCAGCAAATCTTTTTCTAAAGCCTCATCCTCATGTTCATCTTTACCTCTTGGTCTAGTTCCTGCAATTGGTCTTACAGTCACTTTTTCTCCTTCAAGAGTAACGAGTATCTCTGGCGATGCCCCAACAACATAATGATCATCCATATTATAAAAATACATATATGGTGAAGGATTAAGATTTCTCAATGTTCTATATAAAGACAATGGATTAGATTTAAAAGTCTGACTTAACCTTTGCGACAAAACAACCTGCATAGCATCACCATCGAATATATATTCTTTTATCCTTTCAACAGCTTTCAAAAAATTTTCTTCGCCAAATTCAGACTTCACTTCAGTCAAGTTATCAACAAATTTACTATCTTCAATAAGGTATGGCGAAGGGCCTTGTTTTAGTTTTTCTTCTAACACTTTAAGTCTAGAAATACCATCCTCATAGGCATTAGGGATATTTGCATCAACATAATTAACAAAATAAAGCTTACCGCTTACATTATCAAAAACAACAACTTCGTCTGAAAGCATCAAAAGGATATCTGGGAGGTCGAGTTTATCGTCTAAAAATTCTTTAGTTAACCTAGGCTCAATATATTGAATAGTCTCATAGCCAAAATAGCCCGCAAGCCCCCCCGAGAATCTTGGTAAATCAAGATTTTGAGGAGTTTTAAACTGACTCATAAATTCATCAACAAAATCTAAAGGGTTTTGGTCAGTTATTTCTTCCGATAATTTATCCTCATTAAAGACTGAGATTATATTTTTTTTAATTTGTATTCTAATTTTTGCTGGCAAACCAATAATTGAGTAACGTCCATATTTATTGCCACCATCGGCTGATTCAAGAAGATAGCTATAGCGATCGTTTGCAAGTTTTGAATAGACAGATAAAGGTGTATCTAAGTCAGCAAAACATTCAAGCACTAAGGGAATTCTATTGAACCCACTTTTTTTTAAAATATCAAATTCTTCTTTAGAAATTGTTGAAAGCATTTTAATTAATAATTTGACTTAATTCACTGAAATTAGATAAAGCATAATCTACTTTATCAGAAACAATTGACTCCTCATATTGATAACCATATGGGACTGTAATTACAAATGTGCCTGCTGCAAAACCTGCCTCAATATCAATACAAGAGTCTCCAACCATAATCGCATCTTTAGGCTCTATTTTTATTTGATTAAGAGCATATGTTATAGGCATTGGATTTGGTTTTTTTTTCTCTGTTGTATCTCCTGACACAATGATATCCATATATTCATTTAATCCTGACTTATGCATTAAATCTGAGGTATAAATACCAGGTTTATTTGTAACACATCCCAATAGAATTCCTTGCGTTTTTAAATAATTAATAGTTTTTTCTACACCTTCATACATTTGGCTATTGGCTGCAATCTTTAAGTAATGTTTTTCAAATAATTGTTCAGCTTTTTTTAAAAAAAGACTTGGATCTTTTTTTAAAGCAGCACGCAAAGACTGCTCAATCAAGTTTTTTGCGCCTTTGCCAATAAAATTTTTAATATTATCTTTTTTTAATCCAGGCATTTTTAAATCTGAAAGCATTAAATTAATAGCATCAGATAATTCAGGATCTGTTTGAAATAGAGTGCCATCCAAATCAAAAAGAATGGCTTTTGTATTAGAAAATTTTTCCAATTCTTATGCTTTTGCTAATGATGCTCTCAAAGATTGAATTATTGTTTCGTATCTATTAGGGTCGTTATCATTTGCTGCACCAAAGACTGCTGAACCCGCGACAAATGTATCTGCCCCTGCTTTTGCGATTTCAGTGATGTTATCAGCATTTACCCCACCATCAACTTCAAGCCAAATTTCTCTTCCTGTCTTTTCCATATAATCATCTATTTTCTTTCTCGCTAATCTCAATTTATTGAGAGTTTGAGGGATAAACTTTTGACCACCAAACCCAGGGTTAACAGACATTAGAAGTACCATATCAATTTTATCCATGACATGGTCAAGATAATCTAGTGAGGTAGCAGGATTAAAAACTAATCCAGACTTACATCCAAGATCTCTTACCATTGATAAACTTCTATCAATATGGTTAGAAGCCTCAGGATGAAATGTAATTATATTTGCACCCGCTTTTGCAAAGTCAGGAATTATTCTATCAACAGGCTCAATCATCAAATGAACATCAATTATTGCATCTGTAACTGGTCTGATAGCCTCACATACCAAAGGTCCAATGGTTAAATTAGGAACATAATGATTATCCATAACATCAAAATGAACAATATCTGCTCCAGAAGTAATCACATCTGTTATCTCTTGTCCTAATTTCGCAAAATTAGCTGACAAAATACTAGGGGCAATTCTAAATGTTTTTTCCATATATACTAAGTTCCCAAATTAAATTCAATCGAATTATTGTAAAATGCGTATTTTACCCTTTTTTAATGAAATAACCATAAAGTAAGCAAGCAGAATAAATATAATGAAATTAAATCTCATTGGACTCAATCATAAGACAGCACCTATTGAAATTAGGGAAAAATTTGTGTTTTCTCAGGATATGCTTAGCCATATTCTTAAAGATTTAAAATTAAAAACAGGTGCTGAGGCACTTATACTTTCAACTTGCAATAGAACCGAAATATATTTTCGTGTTAAAGAACCAAAAGAAATTTATCGATGGCTAGCTGCTTTTAATAAAGTCAAATTTACTGAACTAAAAAAATATCTTTATTCACTTTCAAACCAAGAATGCTATATACATGCCTGTAAGGTCGCATCTGGCTTAGATAGCATGCTAATTGGAGAGACACAGATTTTTGGCCAAATGAAGCAAGCTTCACAGATTGCAAATCAGTCAGGAGTTCAAGGAAAATTTATAAACACTTTTTTTCAAGAAGTCTTTAAAACTGCAAAATTAGTTAGAACAAAAACTCAGATAGGCTCAAGTCCAACTACAATTGCTTCATGCGCTCTTGCAATAGCAAAAAAAATCTTTGGGGAAATCAGCCAAACAAAAGTGATGTTTGTTGGGGCTGGTGAAATAAGTGAAATGTGTGCAAAGTATTTTCAAAAACATCAACCTAATAAAATTTCAATTGCCAACCGCTCATTTGAAAAGGGTGAGGCTTTGGCAAAGAAAGTAGGGGGAGAAGCTTGTTTAATTGGTGAAATATATGATCAGCTTCATAATTACGATATTTTAATAAGCTCTACAGCGAGTCAATTACCTATAATAGGTTTAGGCATGATCGAACAAGCACTAAAAAAAAGAAAGTTTAAACCTATAATGCTCGTTGATTTGGCAATTCCGAGAGATATTGAATCAGAAGTAAGTAAATTAGACGATGCATTTCTTTATACGCTTGATGATCTTGTAAATATAGCTCAGCAAGGTGTAACAAATAGAGAAGGCGCTATAAAAAAGGCTAATCTTATTATTGAAAATCAAGTAAAAGATTTTTATCAGAAATCCAAACAAACAAAAAATATTCCAACTATCAAAATTTTAAGAAATCAATTTGAAAAAATTGCATTAATTGAAGCAAAAAAAGCAAAAAATAAAATAAGAGAGGGCTCTCCTTCTGAAGATGTCATCAATAAATTGACAAGTAATTTAACAAAAAAATTCCTACATGGGCCAACAACAGTAATTAGGGAAAATAATCAAGATATTGAAATAGAATCATTCATAAAAAAAATATATAACATTAAAGAAGAAAAAAAATGAAAACATCAATGAAAGATAAACTGGAAGCCTTGGTTAAAAGAATTGATGATCTTAACGCTGAATTAAGTAATTCGAATGTCACAAATGATATGGAAAGGTATAAAAAAATTTCTAAAGAACATTCAGAAATTACGCCAATTGTAGAGATATATAAAAAATATCAAAAGGTAAGCCTTGATATTATTGAAGCCAAAGAGCTCCTTAGTGACCCAGAAATGAAAGCATTTGCTCAGGAAGAAATTGAGCAAGGTGAAGCTCAAATAGAGGCAGTTGAAGCTGAGCTTCTTAAGCTACTAATCCCCAAAGATGATGATGATGAAAAGAATATATTTATTGAAATAAGGGCTGGCGCTGGTGGTGATGAGTCTGCATTGTTTGTAGGCGATATTTATAGAATGTATTCAAGATATGCTGAAAGAATGGGTTGGAAAATAGAGATTATTTCAAGTAATTCATCTGAAGTTGGAGGGTATAAAGAGGTGATTATGAAGGTAATGGGCTCTGGGGTATATGCTAAGTTAAAATTTGAATCTGGCGGGCATCGCGTCCAAAGGGTTCCTGACACAGAGACTCAAGGTAGAATTCACACTTCAGCCTGCACAGTAGCAGTTCTCCCAGAAGCTGATGAAATAAGTGATGTCGATATTAATCCTGCTGATATACGCGTTGACACATATCGTGCATCAGGCGCTGGAGGGCAACACATTAATAAAACAGATTCAGCAGTAAGAATTACACATCTACCATCAGGAATCGTAGTTGAATGCCAAGATGATAGATCTCAACATCGAAATAAAGCACAAGCTATGAGTGTGCTTGCTGCACGAATAAAAGATAATCAAATTAAAGAACAACAAAGTCAGATTGCATCTGAGAGAAAATCATTAATTGGTAGTGGAGATAGAAGTGAAAGAATAAGAACTTATAATTTTCCTCAAGGGAGAATAACTGACCATCGAATTAATCTAACGCTATATAAAGTTGATTACATAATGGATGGAGATTTAACTGAATTAATTGAAGCATTAACAGCAGAACACCAAGCAGACCTTTTAGCACAAATAGAAAACGAATAAACGAATGTGTTCAATTCATACTCATCAAAAAAGAATTGTCGGGTACTTAAAAGAAAACATACAAATAAATGAACGTGAAGCAAATATTGAAGCAAATCATATTTTAAAGTTCGTCCTAAAAAAACCAATTTCATATCTCATAACAAACCAAAAAACAAAAATAAAAAAAACTGAAGATGAATTTATCTCAAAAATACTCAAAAAGCGTTCCAAAAAAGAGCCGCTTGCGTATATTTTAAGAGAATGGGATTTTTATGGTGAAACATTCTTTTTAAATAAAAATTCACTTATACCAAGACAAGATACTGAATTAATGATTGATTTAGCAATAAATCAATTCGACAAAGATTCGAGACTAAATATTCTTGATTTAGGAACAGGCTCAGGAGTAATTGGAATAACCTTATCAAAACTTTTCCCAAATTCAAAAATAACCGTTACAGATATATCGTCAAAAGCTCTGCAGGTTGCAAATAAAAATATTAAGCAACATAAGCTTAAAAATATTCATTCTATAGAAAGTGACTGGTTTAATAATATAAAAAAAAATGAAAAGTTTGATCTAATAATGACGAACCCACCCTATGTTTCAAAAGATGACCCTCATTTAATAAATCCTGAACTAAAATTTGAGCCATCAAATGCATTAGTTTCAGCTGATAATGGATTTTCTGATATTTTTAAAATCATTGATGAATCCCCAAAATTTTTAAAAGTAGAAGGGAGGCTGTTTATAGAACATGGATATAATCAGGGAGTAAAAGTAAAAAAATATTTACAAAAAAAGTCTTTTTGCAAAATTAAACAATACCAAGATCTTAACCAAAAAATTAGAGTAACGTCAGGAACAAAAATAAAAGTCTAATGTTGATTCAAATAGTATAATTCCTAAATGAAAGAAATTAATTCAGTTGGTATTGTAAAATCAAAAACATTTAAATGCTCAGACCCAATAAAGTTATCTTGTGGGAAAACACTTGATAATTATGACCTTATTTATGAAACATATGGAAAATTAAACTCCGCTAAAGATAATGCAGTTTTAGTTTGTCATGCACTCACTGGTAATCAACACGTTGCTGGTAAATATAAAAAAACAGATAAGTATCCTGGCTGGTGGGATAATCTTGTTGGGCCAGGAAAGCCATTAAATACTAATAAATTTTTTGTCATTGGTGTTAATAATTTAGGAGGCAATGAAGGAAGTACAGGTCCTAAATCAATCAATACAAAAACAAAGAAAGCCTGGGGAGCAAACTTTCCGATCATTACAGTTGAGGATTGGGTCAAAACACAAAAAGCATTAATTGATTTCCTAGGGATTAAAAAGCTATCTGCCGTAATTGGTGGAAGTCTAGGTGGTATGCAAGCATTAGAGTGGAATCTACAGTTTCCAAATGAAGTTTCTAATACCGTCATAATTGCTGCAGCACCAAATCTTACTGCTCAAAATATTGCTTTTAATGAAGTTGCTAGGCAATCCATTATTACAGATCCAGATTTCAATAAAGGTAATTTCTATTTAAATAAAAATAAGCCAAAGCGTGGTTTAAGAATTGCACGTATGTTAGGTCATATTACCTATCTATCAAACGATGTTATGGGGAGCAAATTTGGAAGAAAAATAAAAAATAAAAATTTTCTATACAATTTTGAAACAGAATTTGAAATTGAATCATATTTAAATTATCAGGGTGATAAATTTGCAAAAGAGTTTGATGCTAACACCTATATACGCATGACAAAGGCTTTAGACTATTATGACCCAACAAATAAAAACAAAAAAAAACTAAGTGAAGTTTTTAAAAAAATTAAATCTAAATTTTTAGTCATTTCTTTCACTAGTGATTGGCGATTTTCTCCAAGTCGATCAAAAGAAATGGTCAAGGGGCTTTTAGACAATAATGTTGAGGTAAGTTATGCTGAAATTACAGCTGCAAGTGGGCATGATGCTTTTTTAATGTCTGATGTTCATTACCATGAAATTATAAAATCTTATTTTAATAAAGCATTTAAATCAAAATGAAAAATTTTAATCAAAAGACAAGATATGATTTTTCAATTATTGAAAATTGGACTCACTCAAATTCAAAAGTTTTAGACCTTGGATGTGGAGACGGAGGCTTATTAAATTATTTAAAATATAGAAAAAATATTAAAGGTTTTGGCATTGAAAAAAATCCTGAGAATTGGTTATTATCATTAAAAAACAATATTGATGTCATCCAAATGGACTTAGAGGCAGGTTTAGCTGGGTTTGAAACTAAATCATTTGATTTAGTAATTTTGTCGAGAACTATTCAATCTATGAGGAACGTAGAGGATATCATTCATGAAATGTTAAGAGTTGGAAAAGAGGTAGTGATAACATTCCCAAATTTTGGTTATTGGAAAAATCGCTTACAAATTCTGCAAGGTTATATGCCCGTATCTAAAGAATTGCCATTCAAATGGTACGATACTCCAAACGTACATTTGTGCACAATTCATGATTTCGATAGTTTTTGTAGAAAAAATAAAATTAAAGTAAAAGAACGTCTAATCTTAACTGATAAAAAATCCGTTAATTTTTATCCTAACTTTTTTGGAGCTTTTGCTTTATATAAATTAGTTTCAAAATAAACACCCAAAAATGACAAAAACAGATATCCAGTGGAAAGATTTACTTACCAAAAAAATTGTTATTTGTTTTTTTACTGGTTTTACTTCAGGTTTACCCTTATTTATTCTCATCAGCTTACTTCCTGCTTGGCTTGATGAAAGTGGACTGGATTTAAAAGCCATAGGACTTTTTGCTTTAATCCAACTTCCATATGCATGGAAATTCATTTGGGCACCTTTATTCGATCGTTTCACACTTTCAATGGGAAGAAGAAGAGGATGGCTAATAATTTTTCAACTCATTTTGCTTTGTTTAATTTCTTTATGTGGATTTATTGATCCCAAAGCTCAGATTATGACTATTGCCATCATTTCTTTAGGCATTGCCTTTTTTAGTGCAAGTCAAGATATTGTTATTGATGCGTACAGAAGAGAGTTACTTCTTGATCCAGAATTAGGGCTCGGAAATGCAGTTCATGTGAATGCATATAAATTTGCAAGCTTAGTTCCTGGTTCACTTTCTTTAATATTGGCTGATTACTTTTCTTGGGAATTCGTATTTACTGTTACGGGTTTATTTATGATCCCTGGGATTATTCTCACTATTTTAATTTCTGAACCCAAGCTCAAATCAGCCCCACCAAAAACATTAAAAGAGGCGGTCGTTGACCCATTTAGAGAATTTATAGGAAGAAAAGGTATTAACAATGCCTTGCTAATTTTATTATTCATTTTTCTTTACAAAATTGGTGACAGTATGGCAACCGCCCTTGCCACCCCTTTTTACCTAGATCTTGGTTTTTCAATGACAGAGATTGGCATTATTGCTAAAAATGCAGGTCTTTGGACAAGCATAGCTGGTGGGATAATTGGCGGTATATGGATGGTTAAATTAGGTATTAATAAAGCCTTATGGATTTTTGGGTTATTACAAATGTTTGCCACTTTAAGTTTTGCTTGGTTGGCCAGTGTAGGACATGATAATACTGTCTTAGCAATCACTGTTGGATTAGAATTTTTTGCGGCCGGTCTCGGAACAACTGCTTTTGTAGCATTCATTGCAAGAGCGACTAACCCAAAATATACTGCCACACAATTTGCATTATTTAGTAGTCTTGCTTCTGTACCAAGAACATTCACCAATGCATCAACCGGTTACTTTGTTGATTTTTTAGGCTGGTATTATTTCTTTATTTTCTGTTTTTTCTTAGCAATTCCAGGCATGTTTTTATTATTAAAAATTGCTCCTTGGAAAAAGTAACTTATTTATAATCAATGATTAATGGTGCGTGATCACTAAATCGTTCATCCTTATAAACACTCGATTTTTCCGCCTTCATTGCATACTCGTAATTTGATATTTGATAGTCTATGCGCCACCCGACATTTTTGAGCCAAGCCTGCCCTCTGTTACTCCACCAAGTATATGAGTTCTCTCCATCATCTGGATGAAGTAAACGATAAACATCTACCCATTTACCCTTTTTAAATAATTTAGATAGCCATGCTCTCTCATCAGGTAAAAAACCTGAATTTTTTTTGTTCCCCTTAAAATTCTTTAAGTCAATTTCATGATGAGCAATATTAAAATCTCCACAAATAACGACATTCTTTCCAAGATTCAACTTTTTATCAAAAACCTTATAAATTTTATCCAGCACTCTATATTTAAAAGTCTGTCTTTCTTCTCCTGATGACCCCGATGGTAAATAAACTGAAATAATTATAATTTTTTCAAATTCCAGCTCAATATATCTGCCTTCATCATCAATTTCTGGAATACCTAAATGCTTTGTGATCTTAATTGGGTTTTTTTTTGTATAAATGCCAACGCCACTATAACCCTTCTTTATTGCATAACTAAAATGACCCATATATGAATATGGAGAAGTCATTAAAGCTGATAAATCAGCTTCTTGTGCTTTAAGTTCTTGCAAACAAATAAAATCTGCATTTTGTTTTTTTAACCAAGGAAAAAAATCTTTTCTTTCAGCCGCTCGGATGCCATTTAAATTTAAGGTTATAATCTTCATAAGTTTAATTAAAAATAATTCTATGCAGCAATCTTTTATAAAATTTGCACTTGAAAAAAATGTGCTTCAGTTTGGAGATTTTACTACTAAAGCAGGTAGAAAGAGTCCTTATTTTTTTAATCTTGCTTCCTTTGATGATGGAGATAGTCTTAAAAAGTTAGGTGAATTTTACGCTGAAAAGATTATTGAAGAAAAGATAGAATTTGACTTATTGTTTGGTCCAGCCTACAAGGGTATTTCGCTTGTAGGTGCTATAGCCATTGCCCTTTCAAATAAAGGTATTAACATAAAGTTTTCATCTAATAGAAAAGAAGTTAAAGACCATGGAGAAGGTGGTTTAATTATTGGTGCACCAATTTCAGGAAAAATTTTGATCATTGATGATGTAATTTCTGCAGGTACGTCGATAAAGGAAAGCTTCAACATTATCAATTCCTTTAATGCAGAAATAGTCGGCATTGTTGTATCAATTGATCGAAAAGAAAAAGGTAGCAATCAATTATCTGCTATTGAAGAAATATATGAAAAATATCAAGTTCCTGTCAACTCAATTATTGATCTGGATAACATTATTGATTTCTTAAAAAAAGATATTAGTAATAAAAAAATTCTAGATGGAATGCTTGCGTACAAACAAAAATACGGTGTTTAATTTTTTAATTTCTCTTTAAGTAATTGACTAACTTGGCCAGGATTTGCTTTTCCTTTAGAGGCTTTCATTACCTGCCCAATTAATGCATTAAATGCTTTGTCTTTTCCAGACTTATACTCTTCCACCATCGCTTCGTTATCTTGCAAAACTTGATTCAAGATATTTTCAATTTCATTTACGTTTGAAATTTGTTTGAGTCCGAGTTTTTCTATCACATCATCAACACTTTTATCTTGATCCCAAATTTCATCAAAAACTTTTTTTGCAGCATTATTAGAAATTGTTTTATCTTCAATTCTCAATATTAATTGAGCAAGCTTACTTGCTTTCAAAGGGCAATTTTCAATATCTATACTTAATTCATTAAGTCGTGAAAAAAGATTTGTTAAAATCCAATTTGAAGCTAGTTTTGCACTCACATTAAAAGTCAGCAAATCTTCAAAATAATTAGCAACAGCAATGTTTGACGTAATACCATCGGCATCATAACTAGAAAGATCGAATTCTTTAATTAGACGTGCCTTCATCTCATTAGGTAATTCATACATTTCAGCTTTGATAACATTTATTTTTTCTTGACTTATTTCCAGAGGCAATAAATCTGGGTCTGGAAAGTATCGGTAATCGTTCGCCTCTTCTTTAGATCGCATTTCTCTTGTTTCTCCTGAGTCTGGATCAAAAAGAATTGTGGACTGTTTAATTGCCCCTCCATCCTCTAATCTTTCAATCTGCCAATTAACCTCATAATCAACAGCCTGCTTAATAAATTTAAAAGAATTTAAGTTCTTAATTTCTCGTCTAGTACCCAGTTGCTTGTCTCCTTTTTTCTTAACTGAGACATTGACATCGCAACGAAAATTTCCCTCTTGCATATTCCCATCACAAATACCTATCCATTGAACTAATTCATGAAGTTTTTTAGCATAAGACACCGCCTCTTCAGCAGAACTCATATCTGGTTCCGTTACAATTTCAAGTAAAGGTGTTCCTGCTCTATTTAGATCGATGCCTGATTTACCTTCCTCAACTCCATGAACAGATTTTCCAGCATCTTCCTCTAAATGCGCACGTAAAATTCTTACAATTTTATTATCATCCCCCATTGAAATTGATAGACTGCCTTCTCCCACAATAGGCAGTTCAAACTGACTGATTTGATATCCTTTAGGTAAATCTGGATAAAAATAATTTTTTCTAGCGAAAATAGATTTCTTTGCAATTTTTGCATCAACTGCCAGACCAAACCTTATCGCACAATTTACTGCCTCTTCATTTAAAACTGGAAGAACGCCAGGATAAGCAAGACTCACCAGACATGCATGCGCATTTGGTTCTCCTCCAAAGCTCGCGGAGGCACCCGAAAATATTTTTGATTTAGTTTTTAATTGAACATGCGTTTCAATTCCAATGACAATATCCCATTCCATTTATTCAAATCCTTTGGGAGATAAACGATGCCAATCGGTATTCATCTGAAACACGTTTGCAATATTTAGAAGTTTAGCTTCACTAAAATAATTCCCGATAAGTTGCATACCTACAGGAAGATTATTTATTAAACCCGCTGGCATTGAGAGCCCAGGCAAGCCAGCAAGATTTGTTGAAATTGTATAAACATCTTGCATATACATTTTAAGGGGATCCTCTTTTTTATCGCCAATTGGGAAGGCCACTGAAGGCGCTGAAGGACCTAAAATAACATCGCATTTTTTGAAGGCCTTACTAAAATCTTCGGAAATTAATCTTCTGATTTTTTGGGCTTTTAGGTAATATGCATCATAGTAACCCGCGCTAAGAACATAAGTACCTATCATTATTCTTCTTTTGACTTCGTCTCCAAATCCTTCTTCTCTTGTCTTACAATACATATCCATTAAATCATCGTATTCTTTTGTGCGATAACCATATCGAACGCCATCATATCTAGATAAATTACTCGAAGCCTCGGCAGGGGCAATTACATAATAAACCGGAATTGATAAATGATTATTGGGTAAGCTTATATCAACAATTTCAGCACCTAATTTTTTATATTCATTTATGCCTTGCTCAATAATCTTTTCAACATCAGGATCTAACCCCTCACTAAAAAATTCTTTTGGAATACCAATTTTTAATCCTTTTATGGGGTCTTTAATACCGTTTAAATAATTTTCTTTTTCTCTTTCGATACTTGTTGAATCTTTAGAATCATGACCACTCATTACATTTAGCATTGCAGCGCAATCTTCTGCTGAATGACACATTGGTCCCGCCTGATCAAGACTTGATGCGAACGCAATCATCCCGTATCTCGATACAAGACCATAAGTAGGTTTCAAACCTGTCAAACCACATAAAGAAGCAGGTTGCCTAATAGAGCCTCCTGTATCTGTTGCCGTTGCAGCTGGCGCTAACATTGCTGCAACGGCAGCTGCACTCCCCCCTGAACTTCCCCCTGGTACATTTTTTATATTCCAGGGATTTTTGACGTTGCCATAATAAGAAGTTTCATTTGATGAACCCATCGCAAATTCATCCATGTTAGTTTTACCAAGATTCACAGCACTTATCTCATTAAACTTTCTAATTACAGTCGCATCATATGGAGAAATAAAATTATCTAACATTTTTGAGCCACAAGTTGTTTTCCAACCTTCGGCACAAAAAATATCTTTTTGTGCGATTGGAACGCCTGTTAAATAATCTTGTTTGCCTTCTTTAATTATTGAATCAGAACGACTAGCCATAGCTAAGCTTTTGTCTTTATCAATACTAATAAAAGCATTTATAGACAAATTATATTTTTCTAATCTATCCAAAAAAAATTGTGTGAGTTCCACACTTGAAAATTTTCTTGCTTTTAAGCCTTCAGACAGCTCTCTGAGTGATAATTTTTCCATTGTTTATTCAATTACCCTTGGCACAATAAACAAAGATTGATCCGTTTCTTCAGATAAATCTAAAGATTTTTTTCTAATATCGGCTTCTGTAACCTTGTCTTGTCTTAAAGGTTGATTGATATCAAGCGCATGCGCCATAGGCTCAATTCCATCAGTGTTTACTTTTGTCATTTGTTCAATCAAACCCAAAATACCCTCTAGCTTTTCACTTACTTGGCTAGCCTCGAGTTCGTTAATATTAATTCGAGCTAAATGCGCAATTTTTTTAATTTCATCATTATTGAATTTCATTGAATAAAAACACCAATTTTTGTTTAATTTATCTTAATTATTCGGTTATTATACAAGGATACTAAGACACATTAAAATTCATCTTCACATCTATGATAAGAAATATATTCAAAAATTTTGTCGACAACGATTTAGCGATTGATCTGGGAACAGCCAATACTTTGATTTTTGCTAAAGGAAGGGGCGTGGTTCTTGATGAACCTTCAGTTGTTGCAATTCAAAACGTGCAGGGTCCCGGTGGACCTCAATCAAGAAAAACAGTCCTAGCTGTTGGTACAGAAGCCAAATCTATGCTCGGAAGATCACCTCAAAGTATTGAAGCGATTCGTCCAATGAAAGACGGCGTAATTGCTGACTTTAATATCACAGAAGAGATGATAAAACATTTCATAAAAAAAACTATATCTTCGAATATGTTTTCTCCCAGTCCGAGGATTGTCATCTGTGTTCCTTATGGTGCAACACAAGTAGAAAAAAGGGCTATTAGGGAATCTGCTGAAAGAGCAGGTGCAAAACAAGTTTTTTTAATCGAAGAACCAATGGCAGCAGCAATTGGTGCAGACTTACCTATCCAAGATGCAACCGGTTCAATGGTTATTGATGTAGGCGGCGGCACAACAGAAGTAGGTGTTATTTCTTTAGGTGGAATTGTATATGCAAGCTCGGCTAGGGTGGGGGGGGATAAAATTGATCAGTCAATTGTTGATTATATGAGAAGAAACTATGGCACTTTAATCTCAGAACCCACTGCTGAAAAAATAAAACAACAAATTGGCAGTGCTTTCCCATTAACAGAATTGCTTACAATGGATGTGACAGGGAGAAATTTAGCAGAAGGACTTCCAAGAAAATTAAGTGTCTCTAGTAATGAAATATTAGAAGCTATCGCTGAACCGCTGCATACAATAGTGGGGGCTGTGAAAACTGCGCTTGAACAAACTCCGCCTGAGCTTGGATCAGATATTGCTGAAAATGGTATGGTGCTTACGGGTGGTGGTGCACTTTTAAAAAATCTTGATCGATTACTTCAAGAAGAAACAGGCATTCCGGTGATCATTGCTGAAGATCCCCTTACTTGTGTTGCTAGGGGTTGTGGCAGAACATTAGACCAATTAGATTATTTTAAAAACACATTTGTTTATGAATAAATTTAATGGCACTCAAAGTTTCTAAAAAAAAATTAAGTTTATTTACAAGTAATTTCTCTTTAACCTACTTCAT
Organism: Methylobacillus sp.; assembly: GCA_018607785.1. Taxonomy (GTDB): domain Bacteria; phylum Pseudomonadota; class Gammaproteobacteria; order Burkholderiales; family Methylophilaceae; genus BACL14. The sequence continues at coordinate 9,615 of JABBAU010000043.1, read as the reverse complement.
CTTTTTTATCACTCTAACTTTTGTACTTATGTTTATGGATTATCGATATGATTATCTTAAACAAATCAGAAAAGATCTTTCAATTGTCACTTCACTCTTTATCAGCAGCAGTAATAACATTATGAATTTCTTTGAAAACATTCAGGATTCTACTAAATCAAATGCTAGTCTGAGAGACGAGATAAAACAACTCAACATTAAAATTGATAAGCTATCCATTGAAAACCAAATCAGAAATTTTCTTGTTGCTGAAAATGAAAACTTAAGAGAAGCAAATATTTTATCAAAAAAACTTTCGCCTAAAAAAACTTTTTTTGCTGAGGTTACAACGCCGACGATAAGAGGCAATAAGAAAATTGTAGTTATCAATAAAGGTACTAAAAACGGACTTAGAGAGGGTATGCCTGTTGTAAATAAATTAGGATTAGTTGGGCAAATATTTTCTACTTATGAAAAAACGAGTGAAGTGATTCCATTATTATCAAAAAAATTTGCTGTGAATGCGCTTCAAAATAACGGGAAAAATCATGTCATCATTTACGGCAATAATGAATTTTTAGAAATTCCATACTTTCCAGTATCAATACAAATTTCTATCGGTGATATCTTTGTGACCTCAGGTTTGGATAATGTCTACCCTAGTGGTATAAAGATTGGAGAAGTAGTTGAAATATCTCCCGAAGACAAACAATTTAATAAGATAAAATTAAAACCTTCAACTTCCTCAAATCAGTTTTCTTTAGTTACTGTCATTGATTATTAGTTATGATTAAAAAAAACCATGAGGTTAAATTAAGGCAACGAAAATTATTTATCATATTATTTTTATTTTCCGTTTTTTTTAGTTTTATAAATTTATTTAGTTTCTTAGATTTCGACTTTTACCCTGAATATTTTATAGCTTTATTGGTGCTGACTATTTCATCCAATTTAATTGAAGTCAGTATCAATAAAATTTTTTTGATAGGCATCCTAGTAGATATTTTGATTGGCTCAATTTTAGGACAATACACGCTTACATTTTTAATCTTACTTGGCCTACAAATTTTTTCCCAAAAATATTTTGTGCTGCCTACAAAACCTCAATCTATGCTCCTTAGATTTTTATTTGTTAGTCTCGGTGTCATTATTGTATCTATCATTTCACAAAAATTTAGTCCGAATTTTTATTCAAGTATGAGCCTACTCAATCAGTTAATTATTGATATTGGCGTTACTTTTTTCATACTCATTATTTTTCAAATATTTTATGAAAAAACATATGGATCATAATTTATATTTTGGATAATTATCGCTTTAAATATATTTTTAAAAAAAGAATTCAAATACTTTTTGGATTATTAGTATTTTTATTATTCATACCTCTAATAAAAATATTTTATTTGCAAATAATACAATTCGAAAGATTCCATGCATTAAGTAAAAATAATAGTATAAAAATTATACCTATCCCCCCAAAAAGAGGATTAATACTTGATAGAAATAATGTAATTTTAGCAGACAATAAATTAGTTCATTCTCTTGAGATAGAGCGATCTTCTTATTCTAATATTAATGAAATTAAAAATCAGTTAAAAGCGAAATTAAATATTGATATTGATATTAATGACAAAAAAATTAATTATTTATATAAAGATACGATTCCTATCAGTTTTAATTTAACAGATGAACAAATCGCACGTTTTGTAGCCCACCAATATTCATTCCCTACACTACGTATTAAACAACGATTTATTAGAGATTATCCGCAAGGAGAATCATCCGCGCACATTGTTGGCTTCATCAATAGAATTAACGATGAAGATATAATATTTTTTAACAAAGAAAATTTAACTTCTGAATATTTAGGCAGCACACATACAGGTAAATCAGGCAGTGAAAAATTCTATGAAAATTTAATACACGGTAAGCCGGGTTTTAAAGAGATAGAAGTGGATGCCAAACAGAACGTTATAAGAACGTTGCAGGAAAAAAAGGCTATTCCTGGAAAAGCTATCAATTTAACAATTGATTATAAATTACAAAAAATTGCTGAAAAAGCATTTGGCGAAAAAAAAGGTGCGCTCATTGCCATCGACCCAAAAAATGCGGAAGTATTAGCTTATGTCAGCCAACCAACATTCAATCCAGCTTTATTTACAGATGGAATTAGCCAAAAAGCGTGGGCTAAATTAAATGAAAGCAGTTCCAAAGCGATGCTTGATCGCGTGGTTTCTGGTCTTTACCCGCCAGGCTCTACCCTCAAACCATTTGTAGCCCTTGCTGCCCTCGGTAACAATATCCGAAAGCCCCCTTTTTCTATTTTTGATAGCGGTCGATTTAAAATGCCAAATTCATCAAAAGTCTTTCGAGACTGGAAAAAAGAAGGTCACGGAACAGTCGATATTATTAAAGCTATTAGCGTTTCATGCGATACCTTTTTTTATGGATTAGGCCTTGAATTAGGCATCACTAAATTAAATAAAATTCTTGATGATTTTGGTTTTGGGAAAAAAACTATGATTGATATTCACGGAGAAAAAAAAGGTTTAATTGCTAATAAGAAATGGAAAAAAGAAAAATTTGATCAACCCTGGTATGCTGGAGAAACAGCTATTACTGCGATTGGACAAGGATTCACTCTTGTCACGCCTCTTCAGCTTGCAAATGCTACTGCAAAACTTGCTAACCCATCTTTATCAATCAAACCGCATTTGCTTCTAAGTGTTGATGGCGTCAAACAAGACAAAAAAATAAAAATAGAAAAAGCGCAAAGTTATGATGATAAAAATCTTCAATGGGTTAAGGAAGGCATGGTTAATGTCACAAAAAAAGGAGGGACTGCTGCTTTTTTAGGCAAAAATTCTGAATATCAAATGGCTTCAAAAACTGGGACAGCACAGTTATTTGGATTAAAAATAGATGAAGAGTACAACGAAGACCTCCTCCCCGATAATCTTAAAGATCATGCATTATTTATTTCTTATGCTCCTGCTGATAAACCTGAAATTGTTATTGCCGTTATTGTTGAGAATGGGGGGCACGGTGGTTCAGTAGCTGGCCCCATTGCAAAAGCAGTAATGGATGCTTACTTAAAAGAAAAATAACTTATGTCAAAAATTTTAAACGAGTTTATAAAAAGGATTGATGGGCCTCTTTTTTCCATATCATTTTTACTCATAATTCTTGGCTTAATTACACTTGCAGGAAGCAATCTTGAAACATCAAAAATTATTGTTAATCAAGTTTTTAATATATCAGTTGGATTAATCATTTTTACCTTAGTCATCTTCACTAATCCCCGAATTTTATTTGGATATGCACCTATTTTGTTTTTTTTAACAATTTTTTTATTAGTTTTGGTGCATTTTTTTGGGATCGAAAGCAATGGCGCAAAAAGATGGTTAGCTTTTGGTGGCTTAAACCTTCAGCCTTCTGAATTGATAAAGATTACTTTGCCGTTAATGATTGCTTGGCTTTACCAAAACTTTCAAAATAAGATTTCTCTAAAGGTGCATTTAATCGCCATTTTTTTAATTCTTGTACCTGTGTATCTCGTTTTACTTCAACCAGATTTGGGCACATCTATCATGATTGCCTTATCAGGCTTTCTCATTATTTTTTTAGCAGGTGTCTCATGGCGCCTCATTTTGTCTTCATTAGTGATCACCATTTTGAGTTCTCCAATCATATGGATGAACCTTCATATTTATCAAAAAAATAGAATTTTAAATATGCTAGATCCATTTGCAGATCCTTTGGGGACTGGCTACCATACGATTCAATCAATGATTGCAATAGGATCGGGAGGTGGCTTTGGCAAAGGCTGGGGACAGGGCTCTCAAACAAACCTTAATTTTTTACCCGAAGCCAACACCGATTTTATTTTTGCTGTCTACGCTGAAGAGTTTGGTTTTTTTGGTGTTATTTTAATTTTTGCATTATTCCTTTTTCTCATCTACAGAATTTTTAATTTAGCAAATGACATGCAAGATACTTTTTCTAAACTACTTACCGTCTCTTTGGGTGCCTCAATATTTGCTGCAATTTTCGTTAATATTGCCATGATAAGTGGATTAGTGCCTGTGGTAGGATTACCGCTTCCTTTTATGAGTTATGGTGGAACATCGATGGTAGTTTCATTAATAAGTATTGGTATAATTATGAACTTAAACAATCATAAAACACTTATAGCAAATTAAAAATGAGTACTAGACCTCTATTTTGGAGTTTATTTTTTTTATCTCTTCTTGTGGGTTGTTCATCAAAAGATTATTCAATTGATGAAATATTTGAAGATGGTGGAGAAGTTGACACCGAACCAGAAGACTCAATAAAATATGTATGTGATCAAAAAAAATATTTTTTTGTTAAATACATTGATGAATCAAAAAAAAGTCTTTGGGTAATTTTCCCAAAAAAAGAGATCAGGCTTAACAAGACAGAGATTTCAAATGTATATTCTAACGGAATTACTAAATTAGTATTTAATGAAAACACGACTTCGGTTAAAAAAGACGACGCAATCTTGTATAGTAACTGTTCGTCAAAAACAGAATAAAACGAAACATATAATTGTATATTCAATGTAAAGTTTCTCTTTTTTTTAAAGTAAAATAAAATTTTTTTAAGTAAAGGTAAATATGATACTTCTATCAGAATTTGTTGATCTAAATACATCAACAGGAACTATGAGAACTTATGTGCACAGACCAAAATCTGAATCTAAGTTTCCAGCTATACTTTTTTACTCAGAAATATTTCAACAAACAGGCCCTATTGAAAGGGCTGCTAAAATTTTGGCCAGTCATGGTTTTGTCGTTTTAGTGCCTGAGGTTTTTCATGAGCTTAATGAAATTGGCACAGTGCTTAATTACGACGATGCAGGCAGAGATAAAGGTAATGCTGATAAATCTGAAAAAGATGTTGAAGCCTACGACACTGATAATCAAGCTATGGTTGATTGGGTTAAAACGCAAAATTGGTCAAACGGGAATATTGGTGCCATGGGTTTCTGTATTGGGGGCCATCTTGCTTTTAGAGCTGCGCTGCATCCAAGCGTCAAAGCGACAGCTTGTTTTTACGCTACAGATCTTCACACGAATACTATTCCTAATAAGCCTGGGCAACATAGTATGGAGCGTCTTGATGATATTAAAGGTGAGTTATTAATGATTTGGGGTAAACAAGATAATCATGTTCCTACCAATGATCGAATGAATATACACAAAAAATTATTAGATACTTCGATTAAGTTTAGTTGGCATGAATTTAATGCGCAGCATGCGTTTATGCGAGATGAAGGTGATAGATATGATGCTGAAGTAGCTGCAATTTGCTACCAATTAAGCATAGGTATGTTTAATAGAACCTTACTTGATTAAACGCAATCTGAAAAAGCTTCTAATGCTCTATGAAAATTGTTATGGTTAACTTTATTCTTACTTTTATTAATAGAGTTAACTTGATTCTCTAGTTTTTGCTTGGAAGTAGGGTTGAGCGTTTGATTCGTTTTAGAAATTGTTTTTTTATCTTTCATTTATCTTTTTTCCTTTTGGGAATTAAAAATTAAAGGGATTTTGTCCCTAATACTGTTATATGATAAAGCTTATTAAGATAAATTCAAATTTTTTAATGTTATTTTAAACAAAAGTTACTCTCATGAAAGTTCACGTAAATGGATTAGAAAAGATTTTTGAGGTAAGTGAATTACCTTTATCTCAATTAATTGAAGAATTGGCATTAAAAGAAAAAAAATTTGCCATAGAATATAATGGAGAAATAATTTCAAAGGGAAATTTTCCTCAAACAATTCTAAAAGATGGCGATAAATTGGAAATAGTTATTGCAGTGGGTGGTGGTTAAAAATGAAATCAGATAATTTACTAATTGCTGGTAAATATTATGTATCTAGGCTTTTGGTGGGCACAGGTAAATATAAAGATTTTGAAGAAACCAGAAAAGCAATAGATGAAAGTGGTGCTGAGATTGTGACGGTGGCCATCAGAAGAACCAATATCGGGCAGGATCAAAATGAAAAGTCTTTATTAGATTTTATCCCCAAAGAAAAATATACATATTTACCAAATACAGCAGGCTGTTACTCCAAAGATGAAGCCATTAGGACATTACGGCTTGCTAGAGAATTATTAGATGGACACAATCTTGTCAAACTAGAAGTCCTAGGTGATCCAAATACACTTTATCCTAATGTTATCGAAACTGTAGAAGCTGCAAAAACCTTAATCAAAGAAGGCTTTGATGTGATGGTTTATACCTCTGATGATCCAATCATTGCAAAACAACTTGAAGACATAGGTTGTTGTGCAATTATGCCTTTAGCTTCACTGATAGGTTCAGGGATGGGAATACTTAATCCACATAATCTAGAAATTATAATTGATAATGCCAAAGTACCAATCATTGTAGATGCTGGTGTTGGAACTGCATCAGATGCTGTAATTGCCATGGAATTGGGCTGTGATGGTGTTTTAATGAATACTGCTATTGCGGCTGCTAAGGATCCTATTTTAATGGCCAAAGCTATGAAAAAAGCGATTGAATCTGGACGAGATGCCTTCATAGCAGGAAGGATGAAAAAGAAGTTTTATCAAGCAGCACCAAGTTCGCCGACTTCAGGGCTGATCAAATGACAAAAGAAAATAATGCCCAAATTTTAATCAAAGTTACTCCCAATTTCATAGAAAAGAATTCAATGGTTGAATTCAACAAGTATGTCTTTTCATATGAAGTTGAAATAAAAAATGATAGCCCCCAATCAGTTCAGCTAATGAGTAGGCACTGGATTATTGAGAATTCAAAATCTGAAATTTTTGAGGTAAAAGGAGAGGGGGTAATAGGGGAACAACCCACTATCAACCCAGGAGAAGTTTATATTTATTCAAGTTTTACCGAAATAAGTACGCCCTCAGGATCTATGTGGGGCTCCTACAAAATGTTGGCGGAAAGTGAAGTTTACTTCGATGTTGAAATTCCAAAATTTGAATTAACTATGCCGAGAACATTACATTGAGATATCTAAATAAATTCATAATTGTTTTCTTTTTTATCCTAACAGGATGTCAAGAAACGCAGCCACCCGTCGACTGTAATTGTCCTGAGATCGAGATACCTATTGTCGAAGAAAAGAAAGAAATCAAATTTAAGCCTTATAGTTTTTTAAAAAAAGCCTATTGGAGTGATATTGAATATGCGCTATCTAAGGATTACCTTATACTTGCTTGGCCCGCATGGGTTAGAAGTTGTTCAACACTGATTAATAAAAAATCCTGGCGAAAAGTTTGTGAACAAGCCTACCTAATGGGTGCCTCACCAAGTAATGATGAAATAATTAAATACTATAGAAATTATTTTAACCTATACCAGGCAACGAATAATGACGGCTCAAAAGAAGGATTAATTACTGGATATTATCAACCTGTTCTCAAAGGTAACTGGAAGAAAACAAAAAAATATAATATCCCACTTTATTCAATTCCCGATGACTTAATCACTGTTAACTTAAGTGAAATTTATCCTGATCTAAAATACAAAAGATTAAGAGGTAGGGTAGAAGGCAATAAATTAGTGCCTTATTTCACAAGAGATGAAATTACAGAAAAGGTTGCGCCCCTAAAGGGTAATGAACTAGTTTGGGTCAATAATGCAGTTGATGCTTTTTTTCTTGAAATTCAAGGTTCAGGTGTTATTGAATTTGAAAATGGTAGAAGAATACAAATTGGTTATGCTGATCAAAATGGGCATCCTTATCGCTCAATGGGACGCGCACTTATTCGTGCTGGGGAATTAGAAAGAGGCAAAGTCTCCATGCAAAGTATAAAAAAATGGGCAAGAAAAAATAAAAAGAAATTAAGAAAATTCTTAAGCGCTAATCCAAGTTATGTTTTTTTTCGAATCCTTCCAGAAGGATTACCTGGACCGATTGGTGCATTAGGCATACCGATTACATCTGAAAGATCAGTTGCCATAGATCGAAAATATATCCCATTAGGTGCGCCTATTTTCTTAAAGACAACAAAGCCCAATACCGATGTTCCTATAGAACAACTAATGATAGCGCAAGACACTGGTGGTGCAATAAATGGTGGTGTAAGAGCAGATTTTTATTGGGGACAGGGTCATCAAGCTGGAAAAATGGCTGGTAAAATGAAACAAGATGGGCGCATGTGGGTCCTACTTCCAAAGAACTTCAAGCTTCCATAGAAAAAGGAACCACTAGAGTTCCTTTTTTTAAGTAAGTAAATAAACGATTACTTGTTCATTACGTACATTGTTACTTCAAAACCGAAACGCATTTCAGTTGCAACTGGTGTTGTCCACATAATATGATCTCCTTTCTTGTTTTTAGATTCTACTAATTAATAGTAGTTTTAGTAATATACCTATGCTGCATAAAATTTGTTTATGAAAATACCCTAAGTAAAATCATGAACTTGTTCTTACTACAAACGACAAAAAAAGGCCCACATATGTGGGCCTTCAAACACTCTAATTACAGGAGGATAATTAAGAGTGGTACGCTGTTTCTCCGTGAGAAGTAGTATCAAGTCCAGTTCTTTCACTTTCATCTGAAACTCTCATACCTATAACGGAATTCACAATTTTATATAAAACGAAGGTTGCGATAGCACACCAAATAATTGTTATACCTACACTCTTCGCTTGGATAATAAATTGCGATGCCATTGTCACGCCTTCGTCAAAGCCTACTCCACCAAATGTTGGTGACATTAAAATGGCTAATCCAAGTGCGCCTATGATTCCTGCAACACCGTGAATACCGAATACGTCCAATGAATCATCATAACCAATTGCTTTTTTAAGACTTGTACAAGCCCAGTAAGCGACTAATGAAGCTACAAAACCTAGGATAATTGCGCCCATCGGTCCAACTACTGCACAGGCCGGAGTAATCGCAACTAAACCTGAAATTGCACCCGAAGCACCGCCCAGCATAGAGGCTTTACCTTTTTGTAAGGACTCAATGAGCATCCAACCTAATACAGCCGCTGCAGTGGCAACTTGTGTATTAATCATTACTGCACCCGCTACACCATCTGCAGCTAATTCACTTCCGACATTGAATCCAAACCAACCTGCCCAAAGTAATGATGCACCAATCATAGTCATTGGCATGTTATGTGGAGGCATAGCCTCTTTGCCATAGCCTATTCTCGGACCTATTAAAAGTGCTAAAACTAAAGCTGCGATACCTGCATTAATGTGAACAACTGTGCCACCAGCAAAATCAATAGCACCCAATTCTGCGATTAATCCACCACCCCAAACCATATGACATATAGGTAGATAAACGATAGTGAACCAACCAGCCATGAATAAAAGCATGCCTGAAAATTTAATTCTTTCAGCAAAACCACCGACAATAAGTGCAGGCGTTAAAGCTGCAAAAGTTAATTGGAAGGTCACAAATACAAATTCAGGAATTGTACCTGATACTGAATCTGGTGTAATGCCACTTAAAAATGCTGCACCAAAACCCCCTGCGATCATTTGACCCCATGGTGTTCCTGCCCCATCTGAAAATGCGACACTGTAACCATAAATGACCCATAAAACTGACATTAATGAAAAGGTAGCAAAAACCTGCATCAAGAC
>JABBAU010000027.1 GCA_018607785.1 Methylobacillus sp. | reverse complement strand
ATTATCCATAAAAACTTAACACCACAGAGACAAGCGAATCGTGTCGACAAGGTTAAACGATTTGAATCTGGCGTTGTGAGTGACCCTATCACCATTGACCCTAACATGTCTGTTGACGAGGTCATGCAAATTACCCGTAAGAATAAAATATCAGGCTTACCTGTAGTCGAGAAAGATAAAATCGTTGGCATAGTAACCAATCGTGATTTACGATTTGAGACAAACCTGACCCAGCCGATTAAGAATGTCATGACTCCAAGAGATCGACTTGTGACTGTTAAGGAAGGGGCAAGTAAAGAAGAGATTACAAGCCTTCTCCACCAACACCGAATTGAGCGATTACTTGTGATTAATGATGAAGATACACTGACGGGCTTAATCACAGTCAAGGATATCCAAAAATCAACAGATCACCCGTTTGCTTGTAAGGATGAACATGGAAGATTAAGAGTCGGAGCAGCCATAGGTGTCGGGAATGATACTGAAGTACGAACAGAGCTTCTCGTTGAGGCCGGCGTAGATGTTCTCATTGTCGATACAGCGCATGGTCACTCTGAAGGTGTTTTAAATCGGATTAAATGGATTAAGAAAAATTATCCTAAGGTCGATGTCATTGGCGGGAATATTGCCACCGCTGAGGCTGCAATAGCGATGGTAGATCATGGGGCTGATAGTGTGAAAGTTGGTATTGGGCCAGGGTCAATATGTACAACGCGTATTGTTGCAGGTGTTGGTGTCCCGCAAATCACTGCGATCAATGATGTATATGAAGCATTAAAGAAGAAAAATATCCCCTTTATTGCTGATGGTGGCATCAGATTCTCAGGTGATGTAGCCAAGGCCATTGCTGCTGGAGCAAGTTCAGTCATGTTAGGCAGTATGTTTGCAGGCACAGAGGAAGCGCCGGGTGAAGTAGAATTATTCCAAGGAAGGTCCTACAAATCATATCGTGGCATGGGTTCGATTGGGGCAATGAAAAAAGGCTCCAGTGATCGTTACTTCCAAGACAGTGAGAATAATTCGGATAAATTAGTCCCTGAAGGTATTGAAGGTAGGGTTCCATTTAAAGGAACAGTAGTCAATGTACTCCATCAGTTAATGGGAGGGCTTCGTGCATCAATGGGATACGTCGGTGTGGATACAATTTCTAATATGCATAAAAAAGCAAAATTTATTGAAATTACCAACGCCGGGATTAAAGAATCACACGTTCATGATGTTCAGATCACAAAAGAAGCACCTAATTACCGAGTTGACTAGCGTCACTCACCTTTAAACAATAACGACTTTATATCTTAATGGATAAAATTTTAATTATTGATTTCGGTTCTCAATACACTCAGCTTATCGCAAGAAGAGTCAGAGAGCTTAATGTCTATTGTGAGATTTTTCCCCATGACGCCTCTATCGAAAAAATTAATTCTTTTGAAGCCCTAGGAATCATTCTTTCCGGCGGCCCTAATTCAGTTTATGAGAATAAAACACCCAATGTCAGCTCACATGTTTTTGAGCTAGGTATCCCAATTTTAGGTATTTGCTATGGCATGCAAACGATGGTGAATCAATTGGGAGGCACCGTTGTAAATAGTAATGAGAGAGAATTTGGCTATGCAGAAATTAGGGCTCACGGACATTCTGATTTATTAAAAGGTATTGAAGATAAAAAAAATGATGAGGGTCATGGGTTGCTTGACGTATGGATGAGCCATGGTGACAAAGTCAATCAATTGCCTGACGATTTTGAAATTATCTGCAGCAATCAATCTACCCCAATAGCGGGTATTGCTAATAAATCAAAGCATTTCTATGGATTACAATTTCATCCTGAGGTGACCCACACAAAAAAAGGGTTTGAAATAATCAAAAAATTTGTAATTGATATTTCAGCGTGTAAGCCTGAGTGGAATATGCCAAATTACGTTGAAACGGCAGTAAAAAAAATACAAGAAGCCGTCGGCTCAGATGAGGTTATTTTAGGGCTTTCAGGGGGTGTTGATTCCTCTGTCGCTGCAGCATTAATTCATAAAGCGATTGGTGACCAATTAACTTGTGTTTTTGTTGATCATGGCCTACTTAGACTGAATGAAGGCAAGATAGTGATGAAAACATTTAAAGAGAACCTAGGTGTTAAGGTGATTCACGTCAATGCCGAAGGTAAGTTTTTAAAGGATCTGGAGGGGATTACTGACCCCGAAGAAAAAAGGAAAATTATTGGTCGCGATTTTGTAGAAATTTTCCAAGAAGAATCAAAAGAATATCCTGAGGTCAAATGGTTAGCGCAAGGCACCATATATCCCGATGTCATTGAATCTGCAGGAGGCAATTCAAAAAAAGCGCATAACATCAAAAGCCATCATAACGTAGGCGGACTTCCTGATACGTTAAAATTAAAATTACTGGAGCCTTTGAGAGATCTTTTTAAGGATGAGGTCAGAAAACTCGGCGTTGAACTTGGTCTTCCAAAAGATATGGTATACAGGCATCCCTTCCCTGGTCCAGGATTAGGCGTAAGAATATTAGGTGAAATAAAAAAAGAGTTTGCTGATTTACTCAGAGGTGCAGATGCCATTTTTATTGAGGAGTTAAAAAAAACGGGTTGGTATGACAAAACCTCACAAGCATTTGCCGTTTTCCTTCCAGTTAAATCAGTGGGAGTGATGGGTGATGCGAGAACATATGAGTATGTTGTTTCTTTAAGAGCGGTTGTTACTTCAGATTTCATGACTGCGAACTGGGCGGAGCTTCCATATGATCTATTAGGAAAGGTTTCAAACAGAATTATCAATGAAGTTAAAGGTATTAATCGAGTTGTTTATGATATTTCAGGAAAACCTCCTTCCACTATTGAATGGGAGTAAAAGTAAAACGAAGTGAATCAACCTACTCCTTATAAAACAGCTTACCGACCTGAAATAGATGGTTTACGTGCTTTTGCTGTTTTGTCTGTTGTTGGTTTCCATGCTTTTCCTAGTTTATTGCAGGGTGGCTTTATTGGAGTAGACATATTTTTTGTTATTAGTGGTTTTTTGATTACAAGCCATATCTTTGAGAAATTGTATGAAGGTCAATTTAGCTTTACTGATTTTTTTGGTCGTCGTATAAGGCGAATTTTTCCAGCATTAATTCTTGTAATGGTATTTTCACTTTCATTTGGTTGGTTTGCTCTTTTGTCAGATGAATATGCTCAATTAGGAAAGCATATCGCAAGTGGTGTAGCTTTCATTACTAATTTCATATTAGTTGATGAAGTTGGTTATTTTGATAACGCTGCTGAAACAAAACCAATGTTTCATTTATGGAGCCTGGCAGTAGAGGAACAGTTTTATGTCATTTGGCCGATAATTCTTTGGTTTGCGTGGAAACGTCATTTTAATTTACTCTTAATCACAGTCATTGTTACGACTATATCTTTCTGTCTAAATCTATGGTTCGTTAAGTCGTATCCTACTGAAATATTTTTTTGGACCGTGGTTCGCTTATGGGAGATATTAAGTGGAAGTATTTTGGCATGGTTGTTTTTATATAAAGCTGATTTATTTAATAAAGCAAAGATTTGGGTAGAGAAGTATCTTTTAAGAATTATTCAATTAAAAGATGTATCAACTGATGGATCAACTATTTCTAACATAATGTGCATATTTGGTTTTTTGTTACTAGCCTATGGTGTTATTAATATTAATGAAGCTTTAGCTTATCCCTCACAATGGACATTAATACCAATTATAGGTAGCTTACTAATTATTGCGAGCGGTTCAAAAGGATGGCTTAATCGCATGTTCCTTATGAATCCAACAGTAATTTGGTTTGGATTAATTAGCTACCCTCTCTACTTATGGCATTGGCCTATTTTATCATTCTTTCAAATAATTGAGGGTGAGATGCCTAATGGAAATTCAAGAGTAATTGCTCTTTTACTCTCAATATTATTAGCTTGGTTAACATATCGTTTCGTTGAGAAGCCTCTAAGATTTGGTCCCAACCAAACTCTCAAATCCATCATTCTTATTTTCACTATTATTTTAGTTGGTTTAGTTGGATTATATGTCTACAAAATTAAAGGAGTAACGACTTATAACCAACCATACAAATTTATTGCAGAAGCAAAAAAAGATTGGGGATACCCTAAAGGATTAGTTGGAGATTACTTACAATTAAAAACAAGCAGAAATAAAACATCGGTATTATTATTTGGAGACTCAACCATTGAAGCTTTTGGTCCACGCATCTCATATCTATACGAAAAAGGTTTGATAAAGGAGGTTGGCTTTGTAACATATGGTGGCTGCCTACCAATACCTAAAACTTTTTTGACTGAAAAATTCATAGAGCCATGTTCACGTCTTTTTAATAACTTCGAAAAAGTATTAATAGAAAATCCAATTAAAACAATAATTTTAGGTGGTTTTTTCGGCAATATTTATAAAAATAAAAATTATTTTTATGTTGAAGAGGATGGGTCTCATATTTCTCTTACAACAGAGAAAGCTCGTAAAAAATCTATTGATTATTTTTATACTTTTATTGAGCAATTAAGCAAGACTTATGAAGTTGTAGTAATGTATCAGCCACCTTCATCAAAAAAATTCTCGCCCGAAAATATGATTTCAAAAAGTGGTAAAGGTAGATCAATTCCACTTTCTATAGAAATTAAAGATACTAAGTTTAGCATCGACAACAAACATGAAAAAGAAATGGAAAAATTGTTAGAACCACTAGGTGTAAAGTTTATAAGTCAAATTGAGAAAATTTGCCCAAACAATGAATGCTCTCCTTTAACAGTTACTGGCAAGCCTAAGTTTATGGATAATCATCATATGAGGCCCTTCTTCGTTATCTCAAAAATGAATATACTAGATGAGTATATCCTCAAATCTAATTAATATATCTGGCATGCAAGTCGATATTGTTTATTTATGGGTTGATTCTACTGATAAAAAATGGCAAAAAAAAAGGTATGAATCTTTTGAGAAATCCAACAAAAATGACATAGCCCGATACGCAAATGCTGATGGTCGTTTTCGTGATAATGGTGAGCTTCTATTCAACCTCAGGTGTTTAGAAAAATTCTTTCCAGATCATGGGCAGGTTTATATAGTGACAGATGAGCAAAGGCCATCGTGGTTAGCTGATAATAAGCGAGTAACTGTCATTGATCATAAAAACATTATTCCTGAAAAAATTAACTCCATTTTTGCCTCAGCTCACATTGAATCTTATATCCATCACATCCCTAATTTGTCTGAAAATTTTTTTTATTTAAATGACGATATATTTTTTGGGATGCCAGTAGATAAAAACTGGTGGTTTGATGAGGGATTGAAATATTTTTATGATAACGAACCACATGAAGAATATGGCGAGTTGCAGTCAATGCTTTTATCCCCAATCAACTCGTCAATACAATCAAAGCTATGGTTGAAAGAAAAGTATCCAAGCTATAAACATCAAAATATAGCCTTATCTCATGCACCAAGACCCTATAAAAAATCTCTACTGTTAGAAATAGAAAAAGAAGCGATAGATTTATTTAACAAAGTCAGATCAACTAATTTTAGATCGTGGAAAACACCAGCTGTATTGGTAGATTTTGTTCCTAGATGGCTTGAGCATCATGGATATGCCAAAATTAGTTCATCAAACTCTTTGTATATTGAAAGCGGTTCAAATGAAATTGAAATAGAATTAGATCTTCTAAAGCAAAAGTTTGGTAAAATCCCATTTTTTTGTATTAACGATACCTGCGATAATGCAGACGCTTTGGATAAAAGGCTACAGTTAGTTAGTAAAC
>JABBAU010000032.1 GCA_018607785.1 Methylobacillus sp. | reverse complement strand
AGTGTTTTCATAGCTAGAACTTCATCAATAATATTTTCTTGTTTTTCTAATCTTTTACTTAATACTTCAAAGTCTTTTGTATGTCGATAAACCCTCATCGGAGTCAGGGTTTGAAGATCTTTATCTTTAACTTCAAACATATCCATGTAGCGTGGATTAGCAAATATAATATGTTTATCCGTTGTCCTCATTATCCTCAAAGCTACCGGACTATTTTTAAGAATATTTAAAGTGTCATCCTCAAAATCTTTAAGGATTTCAAAAATTATTTTTTGTGCTTGTTCGATACTAGGCATATAAGTTAGTTAATTTCTTTTTCTAAGATTAGTTGATTGATTTCATTAATACGTTGATAGCTCTGGTTGTCAGTCATATTTTTTATAAAATGAACACCCAGACCGCCAATAGCATGAACCTCTAAATCACTTTCAAGATCAGGTTGCTTTGCTTCGGTAAGAGGATTAAAGGCAATACCATTATCTTCATACTTTATCTTAAGTGCGTGCTCTTTCATTTCTAAAGTTACTTTAACCTCTAAATTTTTAGCCTTTCCATAGTTAATAGAATTAGAATAAAGCTCTTCAATTATTAAATTGATCGGATTAACCAAAGCCATATGGTCTTTAAAAAAATCATTTAATTGTTCAGTGAGATAAGTTAAATCTTCAATTTTTTTGGAAAGTAAAATAACACTTACTTGATTTTCATTATCCATAACTAAAATTACATACTTTCTATGGCCTGAGCTTCGGTTTCGTAAACTCCTAGCATCTGGCCGAACCCACTAATATCTAAAACCTCCTTCACACCATCTCTTGGAGCACATAAAACTAACTTACCTCCAAGTGATTTAGTTTTTTTAGCGGTAGTTAATATAGATCTAAGTCCTTCTGAGCTTATATAATCAAGTTTTTCAAGATTAAGTATAGCTTGATTGCTATCCTTTAAAATTTGCTTATCGATATCCTCTAGAAACTGTTTTGATGACAAACCATCAAGGCGACCTATAGGTTCAATGACTAAAATTCCAGATTTATTTTCAATTTTTACTTCAAGCATATAATCGTCTCACTTTTATTTAATTAAAATTTAAGTAATATCTTTATTATTACCGTTTAGTCTAAACTAAAGGTTTAATTCAATAAATACCTTTATATATTAAATTTTTTTAGGATTACATTGTTATGAGTAATGAAGAAATTGTTCGATTCGAACCTGACGACAAACCATCCCATATTTTATCTGCGGGTCTTGGTTTGCAAGTTACTGTAATGATTATTACCGGTATTATGCTTACTCCTCTGATTGTTGGCCGGGAGGCAGGTCTTCCTTTAGGTCAGATTAATTGGCTAGTATTTGCAGCATTATTGGCGTGTGGTATTTCTACTTGGTTACAAATTAATCGCATTGGAATTATTGGGGGTCGGTATTTATTATTTGTTGGCTCTAATGTTGCCTTTATAACAGTTGCTATTGCTGCCCTTGACAAAGGTGGGCCTTCTTTATTGCTTACCTTGGTGTGTGCAGGTTCGCTAGCAACATTTATATTTACCTCAAGAATGGGTGCCTTACGTAAAATTCTCACTCCCGCAATCGGTGGAGTTGTGTTAATGCTAATGGCACTTAATGTTGCGCCGGTAATATGGTCAATGCTAAAGGATGTGCCTGAGGACTTTAAAAACCAACCCAGCATAGCCTTTGTTTTTTTATCTACCCTCTTACCAATTATTTTAACTACGATTTATGGGAAAAAAGTTCATCGACTTTGGGCACCATTAATAGGAATTTTTTGTGGATATTCTTACGCCTATTATATTGGTCTAGTCGATACTTCCCAATTTCAAAATAGCCCTTTACTTGGATTTCCAGAAATATATTGGCCTGGATTAAACTTCACAATAAATGCGGATTTTTGGGCTTTACTACCAGCATTTATTTTAATCACCTTTGTCGGTTGTATTGAAACATATGCAGATGGTATTGCTGTGCAAAAAAAATCATATAAAAAATCACGTTCCATCAATTTTAAATCTATACAAGGAGCCATAAATGCAGATGGAGTTGGTAGCTTCGTGGCGGGAATTTTGGGATCTGTCCCCAACACAGTTTATTCAATGAGTATTGGCGTAATGGAGATTACTCGAGTTGCTGCACTAAGGGTAGGTATTTGGGGAGGTCTATTTATAATTCTTTTTGGTTTATCTCCCAAATTAATTGCCTTGGTTTCGAGTATTCCTAATCCAGTTGCAGCTGCATATATATTAGTCATTATTGTAATGCTTTTTGGTCATGGACTTGAAATGGTTAATGAAACAAAGCTAGCATCGGAAGCAATGCTGGCTGTTTGTCTTGGTTTTTTTGCTGGGGTTGGGTTTCAGGGAGGTTTTTTATTTAATGATTTATTTCCTGAAAGTGTTCAGGTTTTCTTATCGAATGGAACAACTTCTGGGGGGCTGACAGCAGTACTAGTTATGCTATTGTTAATGATAAAAAAACGATCTAAATTTAATTTATCAATTCCATTGAGCATTGAAAGCTTAAAAAAAATTAATCAGTCTATTGAAAATTTTTCAAAGAAAAATAAGCTAAATGTTTCGACTCAAAATCGAGTTGTATTGGTAGCAGAGGAGGCTTTGACCTTTCTAATTGAACATCAAAGTAAAAGTAATAAAAAAAGTAAAAAAAATATTGTTTTTAAACTTTATCATCAAGCAGATATTACTGAGTTAGAATTTATTTCTAAGCCTATTGATGTAAATGCAGAGTCGGCAGCGATAGCACTCAAGGGCATAGGTGAAGTTGATTTTGAAAAGAAGCTTTCTCTAAAATTATTATATGGATTAACGCAAGAATTAAAACATTTGCAATACCAAGGCATTGATTATCTATATTTAAAAGTAGGCATGATCAAATAAAAAAATGAAAGATTAGGATATGAAAAATAAGTCAACAGAAAAAGTTTTATATATTACAGCTCCTGTTAATGCATTAGTTGAGGGGCTTTATAGAGAAAATACCTCTATTTCAGAAATCATTAAAAAAGGAAATTTTGGTTTAGGCACCTTTGATGATCTAGATGGCGAAATGGTAATTTTGGAAGGGAAGGCATATCAATTAAAATCTGATGGGCAAGCATATAAGGTTAGTCCATCTCAAATGACTCCTTTCGCTTGCATAACACAGTTTGAGCCCTACAGTTTTGAAGAAGTAGATACATCAATAAATTTAAAAGAATTATATGGATTTTTGGATAAAACTTTACCATCAAAAAATATGATTTATGCAATAAAAATTGAAGGCGAATTTAGTTACATTAAAACTCGATCAGTACCCAAACAAGAATCCTACAAACCCTTAGTTGAAGTTGCCCGGAATCAACCAGAATTTTCATATAAAAATATATCTGGCTCTATGGTGGGTTTTTGGACGCCCGATTTTATGGATAAAATAACAGTGCCCGGCTATCACCTACATTTTTTATCAAAAAATTTAGAACTTGGTGGGCATCTGCTAGATTGTCAAACTAAAAAAATAAAAATTAGTATCCAGCATGTTGCAAGAGTTGAACTTTCGCTCCCAATTACACTTGATTTTATGACAACTGACTTGAGTAGAGATATAACAAAAGATCTTAATGAAGCTGAAAATTAGATAAAGAAAATTAAATATGACCGTTCCAAAAAATCAAACTGCAAAAAAAGCAATTACTACCTTTGCTCTAAGATGGATATTCTTATTAATATTTATTGAAATTTTTTCATTGTTCTCCCTATGGTCAATAAACAAAATTGTAACTATAGAGAATCAAAAAACACAACAACTATCCTATCTATCTGAATCAATATGGAATGCAAACTCTTCCTTTAAGTCTCAAATTCAGTCATGGAAAAATATTTTAATTCGAGGAAAAAATAAAGATGATTTTAAAAAATATAATTTAGCTTTCAATAAAAACTACAAAGATGTGCAATCTATATTACAAACTGCAATTACAAATTGTAACTATGAGAAAGATTTATTTGATTGCTCCACTTTAGTTAACTTAAAAGATGAGCACTTTAAACTAAAGGATAAGTATTTAAATGCTTTAGCGACTATCAAAAATTATAAAATAAATGATTTCATTGAGTTAGATAGGAAAGTTCGTGGTATTGACCGAGTGCTGCAAGAAAATTTTTTAAATACGGCTACAGAATTAAGAACTATTTTCCAAAGTCAACAAAGTGTCTTCAATCTTTCAGTGTCTGAAAGATATTCAAATATAAAATTTTTTTTACTAACTTTATTACTTATAGCTTTATCTTATATTTTAATTAGTTTATATAAAATTTTAAAAATAGATTTAAACCCTCAAAAATAAATGAAAGAAATTATTTTTTCATTAGCTGGGCTTGGTTTATTTTTGTCTGGCCTTAATCTTCTTTCTAGTTCAATTAAGATTTTTACTGGGAAAAGATTTCATAAGCTTATAACATCGATTACCAATTCTACTGTTATGAAGGGTGCTGTTGGGTCATTAATTGGCTTGATTACACAAAGCACCAATGCAGGGACTTTTCTTATAATAGGTCTTGTTCAAGCAAATTTAATTCCTTTAAAGACTGCCTTAATTTTAATTGCTTGGACTGGAGTAGGTACTTCCTTTTTAGTTTTTGTAGCATCGATTGATATTCAATTTTTGGGCTACATTTTACTTAGTATCGTTAGTATTTTTTATCTTTTTAATTTAAAAAATAATGAAAATTTATTTAATGTATCTCCATTAATTTTTGCAATCGGACTAATTTTTTTAGGGTTAGGTATCATTAAATTAGGCACTAATAATATGCAAAGTTTTTTTTGGATAAATGAATTTTTTGTTTTTGCTTCAGAAACTATAGTAATCTCCATAATATTAGGATTGTTTTTTACACTAATTTCTCAATCTGCCTCTGTCATTACAATTTTAGTAATCACACTTGTTTCCAGTCAAGTAATTCCAATGGATTCAGCAATTTTTATGATAATTGGTAGCAACATTGGCTCAGGTTTAAGCCTTTTACTTTTTCACCCTCACCTTGAAGGTCAGCAAAAAAAAATAATTTTGTTCCAATTGAGTACAAAAATATTAGGCTCTTTTTTTATATTAGTAATTATATTAATTACGCCTCATATTTTCTTTGATTTCACACTATATAAGAATATAAATTTTTTAACCATCCAGTTGTCACTTTTATATTTATATCTTCAATTAACAGGTGCGCTGATAGCAACTATTTTAAATGGCAAAATTAATGCTTTATTAAATTATCTCATCCCAGATCAGGAGATAGATTTGATTTCTAAACCTAAATTTATCTATCAGGAAATACTTAATGATGAAGGAATTGCAATTAATTTAATAAATCAAGAACAACAACGTTTGCTTAATTTTTTACCAAAATATATGGATTATGTTCGACATGATAATAAAAGTGATTTATTGCTTCAGGAAAGGCATAAAGGCTATTCGTTACTTTATTTAGCAATTAAGGATTTTACTGATCAGGTAATTTCTAATAACCCCCAAAAAGGTATATCCGAATTGTTAATTTTGCAAAGTAAAAATGAATCGATCAAGTCACTTATGAACTCACTCAAAAGTTTTGCTTCGATAGCAAAAGAAAATAATTTAAAAAAATCAGACTTAAGCATTTCAATGGCTGAAAGTCTTCACATGCTTTTGACATTATTAAGCGAATGTGAAAAATCACAAGAGGACATTGGAATATTAATTAATTTAACTGCTGAACAAGGTAGCCTCATGGATGAAATACGCACCAAAGTTTCAAAATCAAATGGCACATCAGGTCATGAACAAAAGGCTTTATTCTTATTAACTAGATTGTTTGAAAGACTTGTTTGGCAAATACGTAAACACAATTCAATACAATAAAAAATTAAAGGGTATTTTTTTTCATCAACTTCTCAATCATGTTAATACCAAAACTCACGCCAAAACCGTTAACTTCACTTGCCACTGCACCTAAACCCCCTTTGCGATTGCTTGATGATAAGTCTACATGAAGCCA
>JABBAU010000010.1 GCA_018607785.1 Methylobacillus sp. | reverse complement strand
TTCATCCTTTAGTTTGTGCAGCTTTTAATGCTGACTTTGATGGTGATCAAATGGCAGTTCATGTTCCATTATCACTTGAAGCGCAAATGGAAGCGAGAACACTTATGTTGGCCTCAAATAATGTACTTTCACCAGCGAATGGTGAGCCAATTATTGTGCCATCGCAAGATATTGTTTTAGGCCTTTATTATATGACCAGAGAGAAAATTGCAGCCAAAGGTGAAGGCATGAAATTTTCAGATATTGATGAATGTAGGAAGGCATATGATCAAGGATTTGTGGATCTTCATGCAAAAATAACAGTGCGTATTAATGAAAGTGAAATAAATTTTGATAACAGTAAAACGGCAAAAGTAAAAAGATATGAAACAACTTGTGGACGAGCACTATTATCTGAAATATTGCCAGAGGGACTCTCTTTTGATTTATTAAATAAAACACTTAATAAGAAAGAGATTTCAAGATTAATTAACGAAGGTTTTAGAAAAATTGGTATCAGAGACACAGTTATCCTTTCTGATAATCTTAAAAACAAAGGTTTTGAATTTGCTACAAAAGCTGGGATGTCAATCAGTGTTCACGATATGTTAGTTCCTGATGAAAAGGTAAAACTTATTGCGCAAGCTGATGATGAAGTTCAGGAGATTCAGGAACAATATTCATCAGGCCTGCTTACTCAGGGTGAAAGATATAATAAAGTTGTGGATATTTGGTCTCGAACTGGAGACACAATTGCAGATGCAATGATGAGAAAAATTAAGGAAGAACCTGTTAAGGACGTTTCAGGAAAAATATTAAAAGATGAAAAAGGTAATCAAATTAACCAAGAATCCTTCAATGCAATTTATATGATGGCTGACTCAGGCGCAAGGGGCTCAGCAGCTCAAGTAAGACAGCTTGCCGGGATGAGAGGGTTAATGGCAAGACCAGACGGCTCAATCATTGAAACACCTATTAAAACAAACTTTAGAGATGGGCTGAATGTTCTTCAATACTTTATTTCTACGCATGGTGCAAGAAAGGGCTTAGCTGATACTGCTCTAAAAACAGCCAATTCAGGATATTTGACAAGACGACTAGTTGATGTAACACAAGATTTAGTTGTTACAGAGCATGATTGTGGAACTGAAGACGGGCTCCTTACAAAAGCGCTTGTTAAGGGTGGAGAAATTGTTGAGCCACTTAAAGATAGAATTCTAGGAAGGGCTGCAGCAGTGGATATTTTAAATCCAGAAACACAAGAAGTATTATTTGCAGCAGGGACTTTATTATCTGAAAGTGAGGTTGAGCAAATAGAAAACTTAGGTATAGATGAGGTAAAAGTTCGAACTGCTTTAACTTGTAATACTCGTTACGGAATTTGCGCACGTTGTTATGGCCGTGATTTGGGAAGGGGTTCACTGATAAACCAAGGTGAGGCTGTTGGAGTTATAGCAGCTCAGTCAATTGGCGAACCTGGAACGCAACTTACAATGAGGACCTTTCATATCGGAGGGGCAGCCTCAAGAGCTGCATCGGCAAACCAAATTGAAATAAAATCTTCAGGAACATTGAGGTTTGCTTCAACGATGCGTTATGTGACAAATGCAAAATCAGAGAAGGTTATTATTTCAAGGAATAGTGAATTTATTATTGAGGATGATAATGGAAGAGAAAAAGAGAGCCATAAAGTGCCGTACGGAGCGACTCTTTTAGGATCTGATGGGGATAAAGTTGAAGCTGGAAGTATAATGGCGCAATGGGACCCTCACACAAGGCCAATCATATCTGAATATGCTGGTAAGGTTAAATTTGAGAATGTCGAGGAAGGCGTTACAGTTCAGAAGAAAATAGATGATGTTACGGGACTCTCAACCTTAGAAGTTATAGACGCTAAACAAAAAGTTGGTTCATCAAAAGGTACGAGACCTCAAATAAGATTAATAAATGAAAAAAATGAAGAAGTTAAACTTATTAATTCAGATAGCCCAGTAAATGTTACCTTCCAAAAAGGTTATATTATTACTGTTAATGATAATCAAGACGTAGCAGTGGGTGATGTTTTAGCGAGAATACCGCAAGAAGCTTCCAAAACAAGAGATATTACAGGTGGTCTCCCAAGGGTAGCTGAATTATTTGAAGCTCGATCACCCAAAGATGCAGGTCTTCTAGCTGAAATGACGGGCACAGTTTCCTTTGGTAAGGACACAAAAGGAAAACAAAGATTAATTATTACATCAGAAGATGGGGCGACAAATGAAAGTTTAATTCCTAAGGATAAGCTTATCACTGCTCATGATGGACAAATTGTGAATAAAGGTGAAATAATTGTCGACGGTCCAGCTGATCCTGTAGACATTTTAAAGCTTAGAGGCCCTGAAGCTCTTGCCAGATATATCATTGATGAAGTCCAAGAGGTTTATAAACTTCAAGGGGTTTTAATTAATGATAAACATATTGAAGTCATCGTAAGACAAATGTTAAGAAGGGTAAAAATTACTAAAAAAGGTGATACGCATTTTATACCTGGAGAAGAAGTTGAAAGAGCAGAACTACTAAATGCAAACGAACAGGTAGTTGCTGAGAAGAAAAAACCAGCAGAGTTTGAGTATGTCCTAAAAGGTATTACTAAAGCCTCTCTAGCAACTGATTCATTTATATCAGCAGCTTCATTCCAAGAAACTACGAGAGTTATAACCGAAGCGGCTATTCTTGGTAAGCGTGATGAACTGAGAGGTTTAAAAGAAAATGTCATTGTTGGTAGGTTAATTCCAGCTGGTTCAGGTATGGCCCATCATTTAAATAGAAAAGCAAAACTTGAAGCAAGTAAGAATGTTTCAAATGAAACAGATGAAAAATCAGCAGCTCTTGTAGAGGCTGAGGCTGCTTTCGAAACAGATGATGTTGAGAAAGTTGATGAAACCAAAGCAAAAATGAAAGAGGAAGAGAATGTCGAAGAAAAGTTAGATGATGTTAAGTAATTTATTAATTTAAATTGACATTATGACCGAAGCAAAATACAATTCTCGTCTTTTTGAAGATTATTAAAAATAATAAGATATTAAAATATTAAGGAAACTAGATGCCTACAATTAATCAGTTAATTCGTAAACCTCGAAAGAGAGTTATTGAAAAAAGTAAAGTACCTGCATTAAATGCTTCTCCTCAAAAAAGAGGCGTTTGTACTAGGGTTTACACAACAACTCCAAAAAAACCAAACTCTGCCTTGAGAAAGGTTGCAAAAGTAAAACTTACAACTGGATATGAGGTAATTAGCTATATTGGTGGTGAAGGACATAATTTACAAGAGCATTCAGTTGTATTGCTCAGAGGTGGAAGGGTTAAAGATTTACCTGGTGTTCGTTATCACATGGTCCGAGGAAGTTTAGATACTGCAGGTGTTAACGATAGAAAACAAGCTCGATCTAAGTATGGAGCTAAGCGTCCTAAAGCAACTTAAATAAAAGAGATTAAAAAACTATGCCTAGAAGAAGAGAAGTCCCTAAAAGAATAATACTTGATGACCCTAAGTTTTCGAGTCAAGAAGTTTCTAAGTTTGTAAACGTTATTATGAGCAGCGGAAAGAAATCTGTTGCAGAAAGAATAATATATGGTGCTTTTGATCAAATAAAATCTAAGAGCGGCAAAGATCCATTAGAAACTTTTTCGTTGGCATTAGAAAATATTCGACCTGTTGTAGAAGTTAAAAGCAGGAGAGTGGGTGGAGCTAACTATCAAGTTCCAGTAGAGGTAAGACCATCTAGAAGATCAGCTTTAGCGATGAGATGGCTTCGTGATGCTGCTCGTAATAGAGGTGAGAAATCAATGGGATTACGTCTCGCTGCTGAAATTTTAGAAGCTTCAGAAAACAAAGGTGCTGCAATGAAAAAAAGAGATGAAGTTCATCGAATGGCTGAAGCGAATAAAGCATTCTCACATTTCAGATTTTAGATTTTTAAATTAATTAGATAAGGCAATAGATAAAAGTGGCTCGTAAAACTCAAATAAATCGTTACAGAAATATAGGCATTAGTGCACACATTGATGCGGGGAAAACAACGACAACCGAAAGAATTTTGCTATATACAGGTGTGAACCATAAGATTGGTGAGGTTCATGATGGCGCAGCTACTATGGATTGGATGGAGCAAGAACAAGAAAGAGGGATTACAATTACTTCAGCTGCTACAACCTGCTTCTGGAGCGGAATGGCTAATCAGTTCGATGAGCATAGAATAAATATTATTGATACACCTGGGCACGTTGATTTCACTATTGAGGTTGAAAGATCAATGCGAGTTTTAGATGGCGCATGCATGGTTTACTGCGCAGTAGGTGGAGTTCAACCTCAGTCTGAAACTGTTTGGAGACAAGCAAATAAGTATCAAGTCCCAAGAATGGCTTTTGTAAATAAAATGGATAGAGCAGGCGCAGACTTCTTTAAATGCTATGACCAAATGAAATCTCGACTTAAAGCCAATCCAATTCCCATTCAGGTCCCAATTGGAGCTGCAGAAACCTTTACAGGTGTAGTCGATTTAGTAAAGATGAAGGCTATTGTTTGGGAAGAAGAAAACTTTGGCATAAAGTTCGAGTATGCAGATATTCCGGATGACCTCAAAGATGTATGCCAAAAGTGGCATGACAATATGGTCGAAACTGCAGCAGAAGCAAATGAAGAGTTAATGAATAAGTATTTAGAGACTGGTGAATTATCAGAAGAAGAAATTAAACAGGGTCTCAGAATTAGAACGATTTCTAATGAGATAGTACCAATGCTTTGTGGGTCAGCATTCAAAAACAAAGGCGTCCAAGCTATGTTAGATGCAGTCATTGAATTAATGCCTGCTCCTTTAGATGTCCCGCCGATACCAGGTGTTGATGAGTCTGATAAACCAGTTGTAAGGCACGCTAAAGATGATGAACCTTTCTCAGCGCTAGCGTTTAAAATTATGACGGATCCATTTGTTGGCCAACTAATATTCTTTAGGGCTTACTCGGGTGTAGTTAGGGCTGGTGATACGATTTACAATCCGGTTAAAGGAAAGAAAGAGAGAATTGGGCGTATTTTGCAGATGCATGCAAACAATCGTGAAGAAATTAAAGAAATATATGCTGGCGATATTGCAGCAGCAGTTGGATTAAAAGACGTGACAACTGGGGATACATTGTGTGAAGAAAAAAATGCAGTGATTTTAGAGCGTATGGTTTTTCCAGAACCTGTAATTCATGTTGCTGTTGAACCAAAAACAAAAGCTGACCAAGAGAAAATGGGTATAGCTCTAGGAAGGCTTGCTCAAGAGGATCCTTCATTCAGAGTTAAGACAGACGAAGAAACAAATCAAACAATTATTTCAGGCATGGGCGAGCTTCATCTTGAAATTTTGGTTGATAGAATGAAGCGTGAATTTTCTGTTGATGCAAATATTGGTTCGCCTCAGGTAGCTTATCGTGAAGCGATAAAAAAACCAGTTGAACAGGAAGGTAAATTTGTGAAGCAATCTGGCGGTAAGGGCCAGTATGGACATGTTTGGCTAAAAATAGAACCTAATGAAGTTGGAAAAGGTTATGAATTTGTTGATTCAATTAAAGGTGGTGCGGTGCCTAGAGAATTTATTCCTGCGGTTGATAAAGGTCTGAAAGAGACAATTACAGCTGGAGTACTCGCTGGATATCCTATCGAAGATGTCAAAGTCACTTTATTTGACGGATCATTCCATGACGTTGACTCAAATGAAAATGCGTTTAAAATGGCAGCCTCATTTGCATTCAAGGATGGTTGTAAAAAAGCTGATCCAGTTTTACTTGAACCCATGATGGCAGTTGAGGTTGAAACTCCTGAAGAGTACATGGGTGATGTGATGGGTGATTTATCATCCAGAAGAGGAATTGTTCAGGGTATGGAAGATAATGCAACTGGAAAGGTGATTAGATGTGAAGTCCCACTTGCGGAAATGTTTGGGTATTCTACTACTGTTAGATCACTATCACAGGGAAGAGCAACTTATTCTATGGAATTTAAACATTATTCAGAGGCACCTAGAAATGTTGCTGAAGCGGTGATTAATAAAAATTAAAATTTAAAAAAACTGTTTTATAAGGATAAGAGATTATGGCTAAGGATAAATTTGAG
>JABBAU010000038.1 GCA_018607785.1 Methylobacillus sp. | reverse complement strand
TCCTGATACAGAGATAGATTTTGATTGGAAAATAACAGACTTAGATAAAACGCTTGAGGAGTTTAACCTTGATAATCTCTTGACGGGCGGTACAGGACAATTAAATGGAAAACTTTCTTGGCCACAAAGTCCTTGGAAATTTGATAAAAATAAGGCCTCAGGATCTATTTCAATCAATATTGATAAAGGCGTCATTCTCGAAGCACAACCAGGCGCGATGGGAAGGTTGTTCGGCTTACTATCACTTCAATCACTCCCAAGCAGGCTGACCCTCGATTTTAGTGACATATTTGCGGATGGATTTGCTTTTGACTCAATTGATGGTCTAGCTGAACTTGAAAATAGTAATATACATTCAGATAACTTTGAAATTAAAGGTCCAGCAGCGGATATCTTCATCAAGGGGGATGTCAATTATAAAGATGAAACACAAGACTTGGTTGTGACCATCACGCCTAACGTGACAGACACAATGTCTGTTGCAGCGCTTGCGGGAGGGCCAATTGTTGGAGCGGCAGCTTTTGTTTTGCAAAAACTTCTGAATGATCCGCTTAATGAAGTCCTTACAGATCAGTATAGATTAACCGGTTCATGGGCTGACCCTCAAGAGACACCTATTGATCGAGATACATTAAAAAATGTCGGTGAGGGAATTACTGACCAGATAGACGAGCAAATCATCAATCCAACACAAGAGTTATTTAAATAAAGATTTAATAATATGCAAGACTTTCAACTTTCAAACAAATTTATTATCAATAAAAGTGATCTGAGTCATCACGACTTATTAAAATATCTTGATACTATTAAAAGTAAATCAGTAGATTATTCAGATATTTATTTTCAATATAGCAAAAATGAATTCTGGTCACTAGAAGATGGGGTTGTTAAGAATGGAAGCTTTTCAATTGATCAAGGGGTAGGTCTTCGTTCAATATCGGGAGAGCAAACGGCTTTTACTTATTCTGATGATATTTCTAATTCTTCAATAAAAGCAGCCGTTCAGGCTATAAAGTCAATGGAAAGTAATGGCAACAGTGCTGCTTATCAGATTCCAAAAAATAAACAATCAAGCCAAAAATATACTCAAAATGATCCTATTGAAAGCATAAATAATCTTGAAAAAATAAAAATTCTTGAAAGCATTGATAGTATTGCAAAAAGTATAAGTCCTTTGGTTACAAGGGTATCTGCTTCCCTTGCTTCCAGCTTTGATGTTGTATTAATACAGAATCATTTTGGAAAGCTAGTAGAAGATATAAGGCCCCTAGTTCGATTGTCTGTTTCAGTTATTGTTGAGTCAAAAAAAAGGCGAGAGCAAGGTTCATCCGGTGGTGGTGGTCGATATAATCTCACCTATTTTGATAATCACCTGATATCTAAATATGCAAAAGAGGCTGTAGACAATGCGCTCATAAATTTAGAAGCAGAAGCATCACCTGCAGGCTCTATGACGGTTGTTTTGGGCTCTGGTTGGCCAGGAATACTGCTTCATGAGGCTATTGGCCATGGATTAGAGGGTGACTTTAATAGAAAAGGTACCTCAGCATTTAGCAATAAGATGGGGCAACAAGTTGCATCTAAGGGAATAACTATAGTTGATGATGGGACTATTAAAGATCGTCGTGGATCCTTAAACTATGATGATGAAGGCAATGAAACAAAAAATACAACCCTTATCGAAGATGGAAAATTGGTGGGTTATATCCAAGATGCGCAGAATGCAAAATTAATGAATATGAATTTAACTGGAAATGGAAGAAGAGAGTCATACGCTCACCTTCCGATGCCTAGAATGACCAATACTTATATGCTAAATGGAAATCATTCAAAAGAAGAAATCATTACTTCAGTTAAAAATGGGCTCTATGCGAGTAATTTTGGGGGTGGACAAGTCGACATTACAAGCGGAAAGTTTGTTTTTTCAGCATCAGAGGCTTATTTGATAAAGGATGGTCGCATAAGTCACCCTGTTAAAGGTGCAACCATTATAGGTAATGGCCCAGATATATTAAAACAAGTTAGTATGGTGGGTAATGATATGTCACTTGATTCAGGGGTCGGTACTTGCGGGAAGGACGGTCAAAGTGTTCCTGTCGGAGTTGGACAGCCTACATTAAAGATTGATAATATCGTCGTTGGTGGAACGAATTAAATACTTTATTTAACTCGATTTTTATATTCAAGCGTTCTTGTATCAATCTCAATCTTGTCACCATTGTCGCAGAATATAGGAACCATAAGCTCAAAATCTGTACTCAGCTTAGCCGGCTTCATAACCTTACCTGATGTTGTGTCACCCTTTACAGCTGGCTCTGTATAGACGATTTCTCTAATTACTGAATTTGGGAGCTCCACCGATATCGGTCTTTGTTCATAAAAAACGATTTCGCAAGCCATGCCATCCTCTAGGAATTTTAAAGTGCTCTCCATTGCATCTTGATCAATTTCATATTGATTAAAATCTGAATCCATAAATATATAATTTGGATCAGAAAAATAAGAGTACGTTACCTCTTTTTTTTCTAAGATAACTAAATCAAATTTATCCGTTGCTTGATAAATCTTTTCAGCCGCGTTATCAGTAAGCAAATTTTTCATTTTCATTTTAACAATAGCAGCATTCTGCCTTCGGCCTGACTTTGAAATATTATATTCTGACTTGAGAACCACCATTGGATCTCCATCAACAATAATTACATTTCCTACTCTGACTTCTTGTGCCGTTTTCATTTCACTTCCTCGGAATTAAATTTTTTGTGATTATACCTTTTTAATAATCAATATTAATAATTGTATAGGCTGTATTTATCCCATCAATATTCACATCAATTGTTTCCCTTTTTTTTCTCCCTAAGAGTGCCTTTCCAAGTGGAGAGATCCAGCTTATATAATGATCTTCATGACTAGTCTCATACTGACCAACAATTCTTAATTTCAGAGTTTTGTTACTTTCCTCTTGAAACAATTCAATTAATGCACCAAAAAAAATTTTAGTTTTATCTATTTTCTCACCAGGATGAATAATATTAGAGGCTTCAATGATTTTTGTTAAAAACCTAATCCTACCGTCAATTTGTCTTAATTTTTTTTTCCCATAAATATAATCTCCATTTTCACTTCTATCTCCATTTCCAGCAGCCCAGGAGACTATCTCAACAATTTTAGGACGATCATGCTTGATTAACTCTAAAAGCTCTGTCTGGAGTTTTTTATAACCCTCTGAAGTGATGTAATTATTACTTTTTGTCATTTGGTTCTGAAAATTTTTTTACTATGATTTGAGTTAAAATTCTAGAAGATGAATCATAAACCATACACCACCGTAGTCTGTGAAAATCAAATTCAAGTGAATGATATTCGGCTTACCTATAAAAAACAATCAAATAATAATGTTTTAAAGATTCCTAAAATCCAAACGCTAGATAATTGGATTGCAAATGAATATCAAGATTTTCTAATGAGAGAAGCAGCGAATGAATTTTTAATACTAAATGGGATTGAAGAAAAGATTTTATGGGAAAAAATTATCAGAGATGATTTAAGAAAACGTCAAGAAAAAAAAATAACTGATATCACAAATATTGCTCAACAGGTGATTAATGCTAATAGGATAATTTCAAACTATCACATTAATCATAATGAGTTACAAAAGCATATAGCCTACAAAGAGCCAAAGTACTTTCTTGAATGGAGGAAAGAGTTTCAGAAGGAGTGTTCAAAAAACCAGCTTATAACAAAATATGATTTTTTAAACGTCTTTACTTCGCTGCAAAAAGAAAAAACTATTATAGAAAATGAAAATATATTGTTTGTAAGCCTCGATAAAAGCAAACCTAGCCACAAAAACCTATTTGAAGCATTACAAAAAAATAATGAAGTCTCAAATGACTTAGAAGCAGAAAAATTTAAATCTATACCCAAAGTTCATGCATTTCAAAATTATGATCACGAAATTTCAGCAGTTGTTGAGTGGATTAATAAAAATAAGTCAAAAAATAAAAATAAATTGCTAATAATGTCACCAGCATTAGAAAAATTTCAAGTTAACCTACAAAATAAGATAGACAGAAGTATACAACCAAATATTTTTTCTGATATACAGTCCAAAAGCATATTAAATACAAGTCTTAAAAGACCATTATCAGCAGAACCCATTATAAGAGCTGCAATAATATGCATTAAGATTAATGAAAATAAACTTTTATCCGTAAAAGAACTAAACGAATTATTGTTGTTTGATAATTGGGTTTCAAGTGCTAGTTATGAAAGCAAACAACATTTTGCAAATGCACTAAAGGAAACAAAAAAAAACTATATATCGTTAGTAAATTTACAAATGCTGTTAAGAGATAAAAAATCGACAGACCAAAAACATAATTTTCAGAAACTCGAAAATATTTTCAAAATTATACAAAATAATCAAAATAAATGGCCAAAACATAATAAAGCATCATCTTGGAATAAGTTAATATATAGTTTTCTAGAAATAATAAATTTTGGAAAAGTAAATAATCTTTTATCATTTGAAAACAATAATATAAAACTTTTATTTAAAGTAATTAATCAATTAAGTAATAGCAAAATTACGCCTAACAAACTATCACTTTCTGAATATGTAAGTTACTTAGAATATTATTTAGAAAATTTTGTACCGAATCAAATCAATGAAGACTCTACCATCGATATTTATGGGTTTTATGAAAACCCAACAAGAGAATATGATGCTATATGGTTAATGAATATGAACGATAATTTTTGGCCAAATCAGGAGGAATACAATCCATTTTTATCAAAAAAAATACAAGAAAAAAATAATTTATTTAACGCTTCCTATCACAAACAATTTTATCAAGATAAAGTAGCTAGACTATCAAAATTATCAAAAGAACTATCGATTTCATTTTCATTAAGGGACAATGACATTTCTCTATCCCCCTCGCCTTGGAATAAAGAAAAAATTAATATTCATCGACTGTTTGAAAACCAATCAAGATCACTAGTTGAAGAAAACCAGTGCTATGTTACTGACCATCAAGCTCCTGCCATAAAGGTGAGTAATGAATTAATAATTAAGAGTGGATGCAAAACTATTGAAAACCAAAATAAATGCCCTGCTTGGGCTTTTTATGCGAACAGGCTAGGTTGCTCTAGATACGAAGAAGATGAACAATATGAGATCACTAGAAGGTCAGAGGGAACACTAGTCCATAGAATTTTAGAATTGTTTTGGAGAAATTGTAAAACATCGGATCAATTACTATCTTATGGTGATGGTGAACTCTCAAACAATCTAGAGATAGCAATATCTGAAGCCTTAAGTGAATTTGAACTTGAGCATAATGAACTGGATAGCCGACTGTTATCGATGGAACAAAATTTTTTAAAGAGCTTGATTTATAGTTGGCTAAAAGAAGAAAAAACTCGTCCTAAATTTTCTATACATGCGCTTGAAAAATCTTATGAAATAAAGATAAGTAAGCTTAAATTTAATATTCGTATCGATCGAATAGATTTTATTAATAAAAAGAATAAATTACTTATTGACTATAAAACAGCAAAAAACCCAACATCTAGAAAAGAATTATTTTCTGACAGTCTTGAAGACCTCCAATTGCCAATTTACGCTTGTTTTATTCCAATTAAGGATCTCTCAGGCATTGCAATAGGTCACATTAATCGAGATAAAATAAACTTATACGGAATCCTAGCAAATGATTCTAATTCCATTGCAAAGCAACTTAACTCCAAAATTGATAACTCAAATATTACTGACTGGGACATGCTTATAAAAGTATGGAAAGAAAGAATTGAAGCAATTGCTGAACATTATTTATCAGGTGATGCTTCTGTAAAATTTAAAGAAAGAATAGATTTTACTTACTGCGATGTTTTATCACTTCTGAGATTGGCTGAAAAAAAACATCAATTTGAGCTATATGGCTGAAATATCAAAAAAACCATCTGATTATAAGGCCAGAGAGGAAGCTCTGGGAATGGGGTCGTTTATTGTCCAAGCACCTGCAGGATCTGGAAAAACATCATTATTAGTTAAAAGATTCCTAAACCTTCTCCTTAAGGTTAAATCACCTAAAGAAGTACTTGCCCTTACATTTACAAATAAGGCTGCTGCAGAGATGGCTCTGAGGATTAAGGATGTCCTTGAGGGTCAAAGCGAAGACAACGAAATAAAAAAAATAAAAGAAAAGCTATCCAAACACGCCCTCAATAACAAGTGGGAGGAAAGTTATATAGACTCTCTGATGATAATGACCATTGATAAGTTGGCATTAAAATTAGTTAAACAAACTCCTATACTTAGCAAGTCAGGTGTAAATTTTTTGATAGATGAAGATCCTGAAGAACTATATCGAGAAACAATAAAGGAAACCATAACTGCCAACGCGGATAATCATGAATTAATAAGATTCTTTAATTATGATTTTCATAAATTAACCGAGCAATTATTAACATTAATAAGTAAAAGAGATCAATGGTTACCGACATTAAGTGCATTATTAAAATCTGCAAATAATGCAAAGGAGAATTACGATACATATTATTCAAAAGAATTAGAGAAATGGATAAATAAAAAAATTAAACCCATTTTTACAATGGAAGAGATTGAAGAATTAGAATCAATAATAAACTTTGTTGCTGACAACAAAAATATAAGCCATAAAGACGCAATAAGGTCATCAAAAAACTATGAGTTTTGGTTCTATTTTAGAGACCTTATACTAACAAAAAATGGTAAAGACATACGTAAAGAATTCAATAAAAAAAATGGTTTTCCGGGAAATGAAGGGAAAGAAAATAAAGAGAAATTATTTAAATTAATAAATAAAAATATAATAAAAATCAATTATATAAAAGATTTTTATAATGTAGTTTATCCTAAAAATATCCAAGATATTATACCAATCATATCTTCTTTTTGCTTGATGTTGGTGGATATGGTAACCAGATTAAATGAGAAATTTAACTCGCAACGAATTGTTGATTTTACTCAAGTCATGGGTAACGCTGTTGAGGCTCTTAGAAGTACTAATCTACCCCTAATTCTAGATCAAAATATTTCACATATAATGGTGGATGAATTTCAAGACACCAATGAATCCCAACTTAATTTTCTAGAATTGCTTACTGAAAACTTTGCAGGTAATAATAAAAAATCTTTTTTTGCAGTTGGTGACCCCATGCAATCAATTTATCGATTTAGAAAAGCTGAAGTTGAAATTTTTAATAGAGTTCAAAAAAATGGTATTGGTGATTTAAAACTAAAATCACTTTTCCTAAAAGTTAATTTTAGGTCAAATAAAAGTATTATCGATTGGATTAACGATAACTATTCAAAATCATTTCCTGTATTAAATATTAACGAAGAAGGATCAATCCTCTTCTCTCACTGTGAATCAAGTAATAACATTCAAGAAGGTGGGGTTGAATTAACACCACTTGTTTGCGATGTTGAAAATAAAACACAATTATATGACGCTGAGGCCTTATATGTTTTAAATTTAATTAATAGCATAAGGGATTCAAATCCAAAATCATCAATTGCTGTCTTAACTAGATCAAGAACTCATCTCAATGAACTTCTTACTCTTATTAATAAGCAAAATACAACACTGCCTGTAGATGCAATTGAAATGTCAAAAATTTTATCTAATCAAACATTTCAAGATATTTTTTCTCTAACTAAGGCTTTGTATGATTTCAGTGACAGAACTGAATGGATTGCCACTCTAAAAGCGCCATGGTGCGGCTTAACGTTAGAAGACTTGGTCATATTATTCGAAAAAGATCACAAATCATCAGTCTGGGAAATCATCAATCATGAGGATATAAAAATTAAGCTTAACAAGAATAGCTTAAGAAGATTAAATAATTTTATTAACGTAATTAAAAATAATATCGAATACCGCAGTAGAGTTGCACATAGATATTTTGTCGAAAGTGTTTGGCGACAATTAAGAGGTGATAAATCTATGATTGATACGCAAGATATAGAAAATATTAATCTATTTTTAGAGTTTCTTGATCAATGTAGCGATATATTATCAATTGACTTTAAAAAACTAGAGCGGCTTATACAAAATAAATATATTTCAAAGACAAGTGTTGAAAATAATTCAATTAAGTTTTTGACTATACAAAAGTCAAAGGGTTTGGAGTTTGATTATGTAATTATTCCAAATCTTAATAGAGGAAGTAAAAACTCAGAATCTGATTTAATTCTTTATGACAAAACTACCTTATCTATCAAAAATCCTTTGAATGAAAAAAATCTTCATAGCTATCATAAGTATAAAGAACAAAAAAGATTAGATAACGAAAAAATACGATTATTATATGTCGCAATCACAAGAGCGAAATATAAGTCTTATCTCATAGGTGCATTAAAAAAAGAAAATGATTCAGTTACTCCAAACTCAGGGACATTTATGGAAATTTTATGGCCATACACAAACAACCATTTTAGGGAAATTGATGCTCTAAAACCTTCGAATAGCTATGAAGAGTTTGTTCCTAAATTACGAAGGCTGAATGATGAATTTTTTAAAGATAATCATAACAATATACAACAAATTGATGTCAAAGAGACTTCATTTTCTTACCCCTCTGATGATATAGATATTCAAAGATTTACCGGTACTATCATACATAAATATTTAGAAATAATAGTTAAAAAACAATTAGATATTGATATTATTTTAAGTAATAAGTTAAATTATATTAAGTCACTTTTTATATCAAAAAACTTTAAAATAAATGATATTAATATTGCATTAAACTTAGTTAAAAAATCACTAGAAATGCTAAAAATAAGTCCCGATGGGCAATGGATTATGAATCGATATTTAGATGATAATTGTGAAGTTAGCTATCTTGTTGAGGATGATAATACTATCAATGAATTAATTCCTGATAGAAGTTTTATTGAAAATAATACACAGTGGGTAATTGATTACAAGACACCTTTTTTACCTATCAAAAACTTAAACGTAGAGGCTAAAAAACATTACGCTCAACTGGGAAAATATGAAAATTTATATAAAGTTAATAAACTATCTATTCAAAAGGCTATTTATTTTCCACCACAAGGTAAATTAATTAAACTTTAAGTTCTTTTATTTTTTTCGTGATAAACATTACTCTTTTTGTAATATTTTCTTCCTCAAGTAAAATTTTTATTTTATCAGGTCCATTCATTTTAAATCGATGATCACTTTGTATGAGCTCAATTAACTTTATTGGATCAATATTGGCATTCTTTTGAAAAGTAATTTCTGTTGATTTTTTATTTGAATCAATTTTTATTATTTCTGTAGATGAAATATCTATTCTTAATTTATGAAATGTAACTAGATCATTTGTTTGCTCTGGCATAAGACCAAATCTATCAATTAACTCTTCCTTGAGGGCTGATAAGTCATCTTGGCTTTTACAACTTGAAAATCTTTTATAAATCACCAATCTTTCGTTTGTATTGGGGCAGTAGGTTTGAGTTAATATCATCGGAGTATGTAAATTAATTTCTTGGTTGGTTACTAATGATGCATTCAAATCTAATTCATCCCCCGCCTTTAGGTGCTTGATTGCTTTATTTAACATCTCCATATATAAGCTAAATCCTATTTCATGCATTTGACCGCTCTGATTGTCACCAAGCAGTTCTCCAGCCCCCCTAATTTCTAAATCATGTATTGCAAGATGATAGCCCGCTCCTAAATCTTCCATGAGCTGTATTGCTTCAAGACGTTTTTTTGCGTTTGAAGTTAGCTTTCTATCTTCATCTACCATTAGGTAAGCATAGGCTTGATGATGTGATCTCCCTACCCTTCCTCTAAGCTGATGAAGCTGGGCGAGACCAAATTTATCAGCTCTATTCATAATAATTGTATTCGCAGATGGAATATCGATGCCTGTTTCAATGATCGTTGAACAAAGTAATATATTAATTCTCTGTTGATGAAAATCTTGCATTACACCCTCAAGCTCTTTTTCTTTTAATTGACCATGTGCGATACCGATTTTAGCCTCAGGTAAAAGGCTTGAGAGCTTTTCATACATAAAATGAATGGTATTTACCTCATTGTGAAGAAAATAAACCTGCCCCCCTCTATTAAACTCTCTTGAAACAGCCTCATTAATAATTCCCTGGCTAAAATTTACTACGAAAGTTTTAATTGGGAGCCTTTTCTCAGGTGGAGTCGAAATAATTGAAAACTCCCTCAGGCCTTCCATAGCCATTGAGAGTGTTCTTGGGATTGGGGTGGCTGTCAGTGCTAAAAAATCGACGTTTTTTCTAAATGACTTTAACTTTTCTTTTTGACGCACTCCAAAACGATGTTCTTCATCAATAATTATGAGGCCAAGGTCTTTAAATTTTACATCTGACTGAATTAAACGATGAGTTCCAATAATAATGTCAGTCTGCCCTCTATTAAGCCTGTCTAGCGATTCTAATTGCTGCTTTTTAGTCTTAAATCTAGATATTTCATCAACTCTTATTGGCCACTTTGCAAATCTATCAGAAAAGTTTGTGAAATGCTGCTCTGCAAGAAGAGTGGTCGGAACAAGAACTATAACTTGCTTATTATTCAATACTGAAATAAAAGCTGCTCTTAGAGCAACTTCCGTTTTTCCAAAACCCACATCCCCACAAATTAACCTGTCCATTGGTTTTGAGGATTCCATATCTTGAATTACTTTTTCAATGGCTGTTTTTTGATCTATGGTTTCTTCAAATGGAAATTCTTCACAAAATGCATCATAGTCTTTGAGATTTATTTTTGAACTATAGCCCTTCTGAATCGATCTTTTTGCATATAAATCTAGTAAGTCAGCGGCTGTATCATGAATTTGTAACAATGCTTTCTTTTTTGCCTTATCCCACGCTCCGCTACCTAATTTATGTATTGGTGCTGACTCACTAGGACCGCCAGAATATCTTGAAACTAAGAATAGATTTGATACAGGAACATACAGCTTGTCATCCCTTTCGTAGTGCAGAACCAAGAATTCAGTAATGCCGTCACCATAATCCAAATCAACCAAACCTTGGTACCTCCCAACACCATGAAGCTCATGTACTACAGGATCACCGATGTTAAGCTCAGAGAGATCTTTAACAATTCCATCTTCATTAAAACTTTTATTTCTATTTTTTTTCTTAGTTAGCTTAATGAAGTTTGGGAAGATTTCACTTTCTGTCACAACTATAAAGTCATTATGAAAAAATCCCTTATGAAGTGGGCTTGATATCAGACATACCTGCTGGTTTGATGAAACAAAGTCTTGCCAAGCTTCAATCTCATTAAAATTTTGGCCCGACTGTATTAATAATTCAGCAACAGACTCCCTTCTCCCTAAACCATCAGTGCAAATCAAAATCTTTTTTTTGTCTTTACCTATGAATTTTTTTAATTTTCTTAATGGAGGTAATTCACCTCTCTCAATTGCAACATCAAATTTAACTGGAGCTTTATTTTTTGTTTTATTTATTTGTTCAAATTGATTTATTTTTTTAAAAAAATGATCGGTGGACAACAATAAATCACTTATTTCTAAAATAGGTCTCTCAGGGTCGTGAGAATAAAGACGGTATCTACTGTATGCTTCAGTCTGATAATCATTAGATGCTTTAGATACATCTCCTAATTGAAGCGTCATATCTTCAGGATTAATATAGTCAAAAATTGTTTCAGTTTCATCAAAAAATAATGGGAGATACCATTCAATGCCTGCAAAAGGAGTGCCTTTGCTAATACTTTTATACGGCTTTGATCTGGATAAGTCCCCGTCAATTTTAGTGCGATAATTGTCGCGAAATTTACTGATTCCATCTGCATCAAGAGGAAATTCTCTAGCAGGTAAAAGTTTTATTTTTTTAGTCGGATACAGACCGCGTTGAGTATCCACATCAAATGTTCTGATCGAATCAATTTCATTTCCAAAGAAATCAATTCTGTATGGAACAACAGAGCCCATTGGGTAAATATCAATGATACTTCCTCGGATTGCAAACTCACCAGGACTTAGTACCTTATCCACATTTAAATAACCATTTTCAATTAGTCTAATTTTAAAAGCTTCAATATCAACAACTTGCTTAACTCTAAAATCAAAACTAAATTTCTCTATATAGGTTTTTGGCGGTAAATAATGTAAGGCTGTTGTGATTGGTAATAAATTAATATCGAATTCATTCTGAGATATTTTATAAAGCGCTAGCAACCTTTCTGAAATTAATTCAGGGTGAGGAGATATTTGATCGTAAGGCAATGTTTCCCAGTCCGGTAGGTGGTTTACTCTCAATTCAGGGTAAAACCAAGCTATTTCCTCTTTGAGTAAAATGGCGTCATAAACATTCGCAGTGAATACATTTAATGATTTTTTTTTATCTTTTAGATGATTGTAGAAAATCCTACCAATCTCAATGCTATGAGAGGTATTAGATTCAAAAATAAAATCCTTACTAAAAAGGTGATTCTTTTCTGGTGTTGCCATTAATTACAATCTTTAATCAAGGAAGTATTATAATCATGAATGAATTAAATGAAATAGGCTTAATATGAATGATAAAGAATTAGTGGCGCATGCCGCTTTAGAATATGTAAAAGATAACTCGATCATTGGTCTTGGGACAGGGTCTACTGCAAATATTTTTATTGAAATGCTTGCAGAAAAAATACGTAGTCGTTCACTAGACATATCTGTTGTTGCGAGTTCTGTTTCAAGTCAACAGAAAGCACATGATGCAGGTTTAAAATATATTTCTCTTGATCAGATAACTGAAATTGATCTATACGTAGATGGTGCAGATGAAATAACAAATAATTTAGAAATTCTCAAAGGCCGGGGCTTTGATTTGATTCGAGAAAAGTTACTTGCAAAAATTAGTAAGCAATTTATTGTAATTGGTGATAATTCTAAAATTGTTTCTAAAATCGGTCAAAATTACCCTATTCCTATCGAAATTACGCCAATTGCATGGAAAATTACAAAAAACCTAATTGAAAAAATAGCTAAAAAATGTATTGTTAGAGGAAATATGGAGAAAAATGCATTTGCTATTACTTCCTATGGAAATTTTGTGCTTGACTGTGAATTTTTATATACCGATTTAAATATTCTTGAAAAAGAAATAGCCAATACACCTGGAGTTTTTGAGCATGGTTTATTCTTAAATATGTCTAAATTAGCGATAATAGCGAATAGTGGCGAGGTAAAAAAAATAACAAATTAGTTTAATCGGAAGCTTTAATAACCGAAATTCCATTCATGTAAGAAATTAGGGCGTCGGGCACTTTTATATCTCCATTCTCTAAC
Organism: Methylobacillus sp.; assembly: GCA_018607785.1. Classification (GTDB taxonomy): domain Bacteria; phylum Pseudomonadota; class Gammaproteobacteria; order Burkholderiales; family Methylophilaceae; genus BACL14. Next base: position 23,540 of record JABBAU010000038.1, on the reverse strand, counting down.
TGGTAATTTTCGATGATTGCAACCATGGCTCTCCCAACAGCAATTCCAGATCCATTTAATGTATGGATTAATTTATTTTTCTTATCATTATCTTTGAATCTTGCCTTAAGTCTTCTTGCTTGAAAGTCCTCACAGTTCGAAATAGAAGAAATTTCTCTATAACATCCCTGTGATGGCATCCATACCTCAATATCAAAAGTCTTTGCGGCTCCAAAACCCATATCACCCGTACACAAGGTCAATACTCTATAAGGCAATGCTAATTTCTGTAAGATTAGCTCTGCATGACCAAGCATTTCATCAAGGACATCATAGCTTTTGCTTGGATGACATATTTGAACCAGCTCTACTTTATCAAATTGATGTTGCCTTATCATGCCTCTTGTATCTTTTCCATAAGAACCAGCTTCAGATCTAAAGCAGGGTGTTAATGCAGTAAGTTTGATAGGCAATTCTTTTGGATCAATGATGCAATCTCTTACGAAATTTGTAAGAGGTACCTCCCCTGTGGGGATCAAATAGAGGCTATCCTCACTTCCACCCTTTTTTGTGATAAATAAATCTTCCTCAAACTTTGGTAATTGCCCTGTACCTTTGAGTGATTCATAATTTACCAAATATGGTGTGTAACATTCTTCATAACCATTTTCTCTCGTTTGAATGTCAAGCATAAATTGGCCCAGCGCTCGATGAAGACTTGCTAGGTTTGACCTGATTACGGTAAATCTAGCTCCTGACAATTTTGATCCTAAGTCAAAATCTAAGCCTATCTTCTGACCCAGATCAACATGATCTTTTACTTTAAAAGAAAATTCTTTTTTCTCGCCCTCTTCCTTAATAACTTCATTTTCTTTTTCACTTGAACCGACAGGAACTGACTCATGAGCAATATTGGGTATATTTAACAAAAATTCTTGAATGCTAATTTGTATTGCTTCTAGAGCATCATTTTGCTCTTTTAGTAAGTCATTTGTTTTACTAACTGACTTCATATACTCTGATACGTCATTACCTTTTGATTTTTCGATACCTATTTTTTTTGAGAGATCATTTCTTGATTGCTGAAGCTCTTGAACTTTAATTTGCAAATTTTTTCTTTCGTTTTCAAATTTCGTAAAAATTTTCTTATCCAGTTTAAAGCCCCGATGACTCAATTTAGATTCGACTTCATCAATATTATTTCTAAGTAAATTAATATCTATCATAAATAATTATTCCATATTATTTTTTTTGTAATATTCATCGAGTTCCTTAAGAAATTCTTTTTTCTCGCTTATTTTTTTTTCTAATCCCCTATCTGTGGGTATGTAAAATTCTACAGGTTCTAGCTCATCTGGAAAATATTTTTCACCTGCAGCGTAAGCATGCTTCTCATTATGAGCGTAACGATAGTTTTTTCCATATCCTAAGTTATCCATTAACTTGGTAGGGGCATTTCTTAAATGAATTGGAACGTCCAAATGACCTTGATTTTCAATGAAAGACTTAGCTGTATTAAATGCCTGATATGCACTATTACTTTTTGGTGCCATTGAAAGGTAAATAACTGCATTGCTCAATGCAAGCTCTGCCTCTGGAAAACCAAGTCTTTCATAAATTTGATATGCCTCTAAAGCAATTGTTTGTGCTCTTGGGTCCGCTAAACCTATATCTTCAATAGCAATTCTTATAATACGCCTTGCTAGGTAAAGAGGATCTGCTCCTCCATCGAGCATTCTGAGTAACCAATAAAGTGAAGCATCTGGATTAGAACCCCTAACCGATTTGTGCAAAGCAGAAATTTGATCATAAAATTGTTCTCCGCCTTTATCAAATCTTCTTGATTTATCAGACATATTTTTTTTAATGTCATCAGAGCCAATCTCTAGTTTTTTTTCAACTTGAGCATTTAAACAAACAATTTCTAACAAGTTAATTAGCTTACGGCCATCTCCATCTGAAAACTCAAAAACTATTTTTTTTGCATCATCAGTAATTTTCAAATCACTAAATTCAGCCATGACCTTTTTGAATATTTTATCTAACTCAACAATTTCTAGTGATTTCAAAGTATATACTTGGCAACGACTCAATAATGCTGAATTTACTTCGAATGAAGGATTTTCTGTTGTCGCACCAATAAAAATAATCAGTCCTGATTCAATATGAGGTAGAAATGCGTCTTGTTGGCTCTTATTGAATCGGTGAACTTCATCAACAAATAAAATTGTTTTTTTATTTTGTTGATCCCTCATAAATTCAGCTTTATCAATCGATTCCCTAATTTCTTTGACGCCTGATAAAACCGCCGAAACCGAAATAAAATGAGCATCTATAGTATTTGAAATAACTTTTGCAATACTCGTCTTACCTACACCTGGGGGTCCCCAAAGGATTATAGAAGGTAAATTTCCAGTCTCAATTGCAACTCGCAAAGACTGACCTTTTGCAAAGATATCAGTTTGACCTACGATTTCATCAAGGAATTTTGGTCTTAATTTTTCAGCAAGTGGTATTGAGATATCTGATGTCATTTAATTTTTTATAACATCAATATCATCGGGAAAGTTAAATAAGAATTTGCCTTCATTAATGCCTTTATTTTGAATTATTTTATGAAAGTTAATTGTAGTTAAGTTATCAAAATTATCTAAAACCTTCATCCCGTCTAATTTATTATCCTTAAAATTAAAAATAACCTGCTTAAAAAAAGCCGCCTCTTCATTTTTTGGTTCTGCTATGAACTTAGTATTATTTTTTGAATTTGAAATCAACTTTGTATTAAAGAATTCATTTACATTATCAGACACCAAAAGCATTGCAGGGCTCATATTAATTTGCCTATCAAGCTTACTCACAATCACCTGCTTAAGGTCAGGATCATATAAATACAAAAATTCACCATCACTTACAATTTCATTTTCTGATGGAGCCTTATATTCCCAACGGAAAAAGTTTGGCTTCAAAAACATAACCTTTCCAGCAGATTCATCAATTACTTGATTAGAAGAATCTGTTACTTTTTGAATAAAATCAGCTTCAAATGAATTTAACTTAGTTAAGATTTTTTCTAAATTTTCATTTTGAGCAAAGGCGCTTAACGAAAAAAAAAATATTATTAAAAATTTAATCATTCGTACTAGATGAAATAATTTCTCTATTACCATTGCTTTGCATTGGTGTTACTAATCCTGCTTTTTCCATGTCCTCAATAATTCTTGCCGCACGATTATAACCAATTCTTAGATTTCTTTGCACATATGAGATTGAAGCTTTTCTTGATTGAATTACGATTTGAACGGCCTCGTCATAAAGCGGATCTTTTTCTCCACCAAGATCTCCTACATCAGATACACCCTCGATTTCAATTGGGTTTAAAACCTCATCTATATATTGAGGTGAGCCCTTTGACTTTAAAAAATCAACTACCTTATGTACCTCTTGATCTGAGACAAATGCCCCATGAATACGATCTGGATAGCTCGTCCCAGGTGGCATATAGAGCATGTCACCTTTGCCAAGTAAGGTTTCAGCACCCATTTGATCAAGAATGGTTCTTGAATCAACCTTACTTGAAACTTGAAATGCAATTCTTGAAGGAATATTTGCTTTTATTAAACCAGTAATAACATCAACTGAAGGTCGCTGTGTTGCCAAAACCAAATGTATTCCTGAGGCTCTTGCTTTTTGTGCCAATCTCGCAATTAATTCTTCAATCTTTTTACCCATCACCATCATCAAATCAGCTAGCTCATCTATTACTACAACAATTAAAGGTAATTCTTCTAATACCTCAGGGTCATCAGGATTGAGGCTAAAAGGATTGGTTAAAGGATTTCCTTTTGATGCTCCTTCCTTCACTTTTTGATTGAAACTGGCTAAATTTCTCACCCCAAAAGCTGACATGAGTTTATAACGCTTATCCATCTCTGCTACCGCCCAATTAAGGGCATGGCTAGCTTGACTCATATCAGTAATTACTGGAGAGAGTAAATGTGGAATATTATCGTAGACTGAAAGCTCTAACATCTTTGGATCAATTAAGATCATCTTAACCTGTTCAGAAGTTGCTTTATATAACAAACTTAGAACTAGTGCATTGATGGCAACTGATTTACCTGCACCCGTTGTTCCAGCAATGAGCAGATGTGGCATTTTTGATATATCAGCAACCGCCGGGTTACCGGCTATATCCTTTCCAAGAGCGACAGTCAGTAAGCTCGCAGTATCGGCAAATATCTTTGAATTCATTATTTCAGATAAAAATACTATTTGTCTATTTGGATTTGGTATTTCAAGGCCCATATAAGTTTTACCCGGAATTGTTTCAACCACTCTTATGCTAGAAACTGATAATGCCCTTGCTAAGTCTTTAGATAAATTTATTACTTGACTCCCCTTAACACCGGCAGCAGGTTCAAGTTCATACCTGGTAATCACAGGACCTGGTTGAGCTGCTATGACCTTGGCTTCAATTCCAAAATCAAGCAGTTTTTTTTCTATAAGTCTTGATATAAATTCTATTGTCTCAGCACTTTGTGGATTAGTTTTCTCCGCTGGCTCGTCTAACAGATGGATTGGGGGGAGATCTTGCTCACTTTCACCGAATAAGTTTTTTTGTTTTTCTTTAATTGCTCTTTTACTTTCCTCAATATTTTTTTGATTATCAACAATGGTCACTGGCGCCCTATCAATAAGCCTCTTTCTCTCTTTTTCAACAATAACAAACCTTTCCTTTTCAAGTTTTTTACCTTCTCGTCTATCTTGCCAATCAACATAAAAATCTTTTACAAATGTAATAAAATTAAAGATAAAATTTCCCAAATATTCTGAAATAACAATCCATGACCACCCTGTAAACAAACTAAATCCAATAGCAAATGAGAACAATAAAAAAATTAAACCCCCCTCATAACCGAAAGTTTGGACTATGAACTGATTAGCTAAATGCCCTGCCATTCCTCCCTGCTCAGTAGGAAAAATTATATTAAGCTGAATTATGTATCCTGCTTCAAATGCTGATGAAGACAATATTAATAATAAGAATCCAAGGTAGTGAACTATTAATAAATGTTTCTTGTTGTATCCCTCATCCTCAATTCTTGGATAAATTAAAAAAATACTATAGATACTTAAGAAAACAAGCCACCAAGCAGAGAAGCCAAAAATAGATAGCATTAAGTCAGAAAAATAAGCTCCAACGACGCCTGCTAAATTTTGAATAATTTCATTGCCCCCACTGTGTGTCCAGGCAGGGTCATTCACTGAAAAACTTCCAAGTGCTAGAGTTATATACAATCCCAGAAAAAGAAGCGATAACCAGGTAGCTTCCCTCATAATTCGACTGGCTAACTTTCTTGTTGAGGCCTGCGATTCAATAATTTTTTTATTGGCAGCTTTTGATTTTTTTGTAAATAACAATTTTATAAATTTTTGATCGTGAGCATTCTCAAATTATATCAGCATGTTTATAAATTTTACTTCCAAGCAATTAAAAAGTTAATTTTTTAAAGTTAACAATTGCTTCAAATTGATTGCTCATCTAAAATTAATGTTTATTTAAACCCCAATAGAGCACATTTTTATGGCAAAACATTCCCCCTTAATAATTCTTGGTTCAGGTCCTGCAGGTTATAGTGCTGCAATTTATGCTGCCAGAGCCAACTTAAAACCCACACTCATTACGGGGGTTGAGCAAGGAGGCCAATTAATGACAACGACTGATGTAGATAATTGGCCTGCAGATGTCGATGGAGTTCTTGGTCCAGACCTAATGACTCGATTTGAAAAGCATGCGCTTCGCTTCAATACTGAAATTATTTTTGACCATATCCATACAGCCGACCTTCTCAAACCTTCAAAAGAAAAAAAACCTTTTCGCCTAGTTGGTGATGAATCAGAATACAGTTGTGATTCTCTAATTATTTCAACTGGTGCTTCTGCTATGTATTTAGGTCTAGAAAGTGAAAATAAATTTCTCGGCAAAGGGGTTTCTGCTTGTGCTACCTGTGATGGATTTTTTTACAAAGAAAAGGAAGTGGCTGTTGTGGGGGGTGGGAATACAGCAGTGGAAGAAGCTTTATATTTATCAAATATTGCAAGTAAAGTTACATTGATTCATAGACGGGATAAGTTTAGGGCTGAAGCAATTCTCGTTGATAAAATTTATGAAAAGGTTAAAGAAGGTAAAATAGTTCTTGAGCTTCATAAAACTCTCGAAGAGGTGATTGGAGATGATAGTGGTGTCACAGCTATTAAAATAAAGGATGTAAACTCAAGTGAAGTAAAAGAAATAAGTTTATTAGGTGTTTTTATTGCTATCGGCCATAAACCAAATACAAGCCTATTTGAGAAACAACTAAATATGGAAAATGGTTACATCATTACAGAATACGGTAGAGATGGAAACTTTACCCAAACAAGCATACCTGGAATTTTTGCAGCTGGAGATGTTCAAGATCATGTTTATAGACAAGCTATTACGAGTGCTGGGACAGGATGTATGGCAGCTCTTGATGCTGAGAGATTTCTTTCAAAGAATGAATGATGAAGAGGATATTTTTAGAGACGCAGTCAAAGGAGTCAAGCCCCTAAAAATTAAGTCGCCTAAAATTCAAAAGACCGTCAATAAACCAAAGCCTATAGCAAAAAAATTTTTAGAGGATGAAAAAAAAGCTTTGCTTGACACATTAAGTGATGATTTTATTACATCAGAAAATGAGTCTGGGGAGGAACTAAGATATTTAAAAAAAGGACATTCACCTGATATCTTAAACAAACTAAAAAAGGGCTACTGGGTCACACAGAAGTCTATTGATTTACATGGTTTAATTTCCGAGGAGGCAAAAGCTTACATAGTAAACTTCATCGGTGAATGTAAAAAAAAGAAAATTAGGTGTATTAAAATAATTCATGGAAAAGGCTTAAGATCTTTTAACAAAGAACCAGTTTTAAGAAATAAAGTAAAAAATTGGTTAGCTCAAAAAGATGAAGTTATAGCCTATATTGAGGCTCCTAGGCATGATGGAGGGAGCGGTGCCGTGCTTGTTTTGCTTAAAGAATATTAAAGCCCTTCAATTGACTCAATTAAACAAGCACATTGTGCAGCAATGCCTTCAGACCTACCAATATACCCCATCATTTCTGTTGTAGTTGCTTTTATATTGATCTGTGATTTTTCACATTTGCAATCTTCTGAAATATTCTCAATCATATCAGGTATATACTCAGACAATTTTGGTGTTTGACAAATGATTGTTGCATCAATGTTTCCTATTTTATATTTTTTTAATTCAATTAATTTCATCACCTCTTTTAATAAATCTCGAGACTTAATATCTTTGAAATTTACATCAGAATCGGGAAAATGCTGGCCAATATCTCCCAACCCGGCAGCTCCAAGAATTGAATCTATCAGAGCATGAAGCAAAACATCTGCGTCAGAGTGCCCCTTTAAACCAAGATGAAAGTCAATTAACACCCCACCAAGAATTAATTTTCTTTTCGGCACCAATTGATGAACATCATAACCTTGACCTACTCTTATCATTAATCTGATCCCTTTATAAGCTTTTCAACTCTCATTAAATCCTCTGGATAAGTAATCTTGAAATTAACTAAATTTCCCTTAACAACCTTAGGTGAATGGCCTAGGGCCTCTATCGCTTCAGACTCATCCGTTGGGTTACCTTTAAATGATTTAAGTGCATCTTTTAAAAGGTCAAATTTAAACATTTGAGGAGTTTGAGCTAACCATATTTCATCTCTTTGTTCAGTTCCTATTATTTGTTTTTTTTCATTTACTCTCTTTACAGTATCAAGAGCAGGAATAGCCAAAATGCCCCCTACTTTATCACTCACAACCTCACGGATAAAATTATTGATAAGTGACTCATTGATGCCTAACCTAGCTGCGTCATGGACCATGATCCAATCTTTGGTATCTATATTCTCCTCAATGATTTCAAGTGCATTCAAAACAGTTTCTGACCTTGATGAGCCCCCACAATTAATAAGACTTGTTTTTTGTGAAAACTGACAACCTAAGTTCTCAATAAATTTTTGATTTTTATTTAAAGCGATTGTAATGCTAGATATGGAAGCTAAATTCGAGAATATCGATTCAACAAATTCAAGAATTGTTTTTCCATGAAAATTTGAAAATTGTTTTGGAGTGGCACTTCCCATCCGAGAGCTTTCACCTGCAGCCGGAATAATGAGATGTATTTTCTGCATACTTTAATTTTAGCATGCAGAAAAAAAATGTTGCTTTAATATTTCACTTTTTTATTCTGAAGAAATGGAATTAATCTTATGGATTGAAATATCTGCTCCGTTAAATTCCTCCTCCTCTGTTAACCTAAAATTAAAAATTTTATGGATGACAGAGTAAACAATATAGCCACCTACAAGGGCCACAAATACTCCAGCAATCGTACCAACGAGTTGTGACATGAAGCTCACACCTCCTAAACCACCCAATATTTCTAAACCAAAAATACCGGCAGCAACACCACCCCATGCTCCGCATATACCGTGAAGTGGCCAAACTCCTAATACATCATCAATTTTCCATTTATTTTGAGTGAGTGAAAAACTCCAAACAAATAACGCTCCTGCTACTAAACCGACAATTAAAGCGCCGAGAGGATGAAATAGATTAGAACCGGCACATACAGCAACTAAGCCTGCAAGGGGTCCGTTATATAAGAATCCAGGGTCGTTTTTACCAATGACTAATGATGCCAGCGTTCCGCCAACCATTGCCATTAATGAGTTCACTGCAACAAGACCTGAAACCCCTTCAAGAGATTGTGCCGACATAACATTAAAACCAAACCATCCGACAGTTAGTATCCATGACCCTAGAGCAAGAAACGGAATACTTGATGGTGGAAATGCATTCAATCTTCCATCCTTTGAATATCGACCAAGCCTTGGGCCTAAAACCAATACTGCAGTTAAGGCAATCCAGCCACCCATGGCATGAACCACCACTGATCCTGCAAAATCATTAAACGGAGCACCGAATGTATTGTTTAAGAAATCTTGAAAACCAAAGTTACCATTCCAAATTATTCCCTCATATAGCGGATACAAAAATCCTACCAGGACGAACGAGGCAATAAGTTGCGGCTTAAACGTAGCTCTCTCAGCAATCCCCCCTGAAACAATGGCAGGGATTGCGGCTGCAAAGGTTAAAAGAAAAAAGAATTTGACAAGTTCATATGCACTTTTTTCAGAGAGTACGTTGGCTGCCTCATAAAAATTTATCCCATATGCCAAACTATAACCAATAAAAAAATAGGCTATCGTTGAAATCGAAAAATCTGCCATTATTTTTGCAAGTGCATTGACCTGATTTTTTTCTCTAACCGTTCCAACTTCTAAAAAAGCAAAGCCTGCATGCATGGCGAGGACCATTACAGCCCCTAATAAAACAAATAAAACATCACTCTGACTGACTAGATTTTCCATATTTAACCTATTTAATTATGTTAGAAGTTATAAAAATTAAAAAAATTTTAATATAGAGAATTACATTTATCTATAGAATGATATTTTTTTAGTTTAAAACTTAATTAAATTTAATTTTTTGCATTAATTTGGTGCAAATATAAAATATTTTATAAAAAACTCGTATGCCATACACTTCAGAATTTATTATTTTATCTTTCATCTGCTTTGCTGTTTGGCTATGGTATGACATCATTTCAAAGAGAGAGTTGGCTATCTGTGAAGGTAAAAGGCTTGCCAACAATCTCAATCTTCAATTACTTGATGAGAGTGTCCACTGCAATAAAATAAGTATTGTCCGCACTTCCTCAAATTGGCCTTCTTTAAAAAGGGTATATTTTTTTAATGTAAGTAGTACCAGTGATGATAGATTAAATTGCCAACTAACCCTTATTGGTTCCAAGCTTATTGACTGGTATGTACCGCCATATCCGAGCGATTTATAATGTACATAGGTCGATTTGCACCAACACCATCTGGTGATTTACATTATGGGTCGCTAGTCACAGCTATTGCAAGTTTTCTTGATGCTAAAAAGTTTGGTGGAAAGTGGTTGCTTAAAATAGATGATTTGGACAAACAAAGAGTGAGAAAAGGCTCAATAGAATCGATTCTCAAAACATTAGAATGCTTACACTTATTTTGGGATTCAACAGAAACATATCAAAGCCATCGTCTTGAAGCTTATGAATTTTATTTTAAAAAATTATTAGAAACGAGAAAAACTTATCATTGTAATTGCTCAAGAAAATTTCTTTCTGAAAATGCAAAATTAGGCGAAAGTGGGTATATTTATCCCGGATTTTGTCGTAATAAGGTGCTTGGTAATAGCACTATCAATGCTTGTGCGACACGATTGATAGTAGATGATCTTCCTATATTTATTGATGATCAAATTCAAGGAAAACTAAGTCAAAATTTATCCAAAGAGATAGGTGACTTTGTAATCAAAAGAAATGATCAGCAATTCTCATATCAATTTTCAGTTTGTATTGATAATAAGCTGGATAAAATCACAAATATTGTTAGAGGGGCAGATTTATTGTCATCGACACCTCGTCAGGTATATTTACTAAATTTATTAAATTTTGATATTCCAGAGTTTTCTCATGTTCCTATTGCAAATATTGGTAAAAAAAAGATCAGTAAAAGTGATGATTATAAGGTTTCAATAAATGGCAATCAAAAAGCTATTTGGATGAAAGTTTTAAAATTTTTAAATCAACCTATTTCAAAAAATACTTCTGAAATGAAGCTTGATGAAATAATTAAATATGCAATAAAAAATTGGGAAATTTCAGAAGTTAGCCCTCTAAATTCAATTGAAATTTCCTAAAGTGTTCATAGATAAAAATACCCGCGGCAGCCGCTACATTTAATGATTCAACACTTCCATGCATTGGAATAGAGATGGATTTGGTGGATTTTGAAATTATTTTTTTATCTATCCCCCTTCCCTCATTACCTAACACAAGAAATAAGTCTTCTGGAATATCTTCTTTATAAAGAGATTCTCCACAAAGGCTTAATGAATATATAGGCAATTTGATTTGGTCACACAACATCAGTAAATCATGATTTTCGTGGCATTCTAAATTAACTTGAGCCCCCTGGCTTCCTCTGAGTGTTTTTGGTGACCATAGCTCTGCTGTCTTCTTAGATAAATATATAGAATTAACTCCTGCAGCTTCGGCAGTTCTTAATATGCTCCCTAAATTTCCTGGATCTTGAATGCCATCAATAAATAAATTTAAACCCTTCTGAATTTCTGCGTTTGGCTCTGATGGAATTTTTACTAGCGCAATTAAACCATTTGAAGATTTTAAGTCTGAGAGCTCAAGAAATAATCTATGCTTCAATGTAAAAATATCTATCTTTGTATTTACTTTGGTAATTTCATCTATTTCTTGCGATTGTGAATGTTCATCTTTTATAAGACATTCAATCTCTTTTTTAGCATCGAGAAATGTTTTGATAATATGCGGGCCAATTAGCATAGTTTTATTTTGCTCTTTTCTAAATTTTTTTTTGCTCGCTACTTTTTTAAAATATTTGTACGAAATATTATGTTTTGAATCGATTGACTTATTAGCCATTAGTTAGATTTTTTGAACGCTTCAAGTGGTTTTTTTTTGAAGCCTGCATGAACAAATTGATCTAAAACTCCATCACTACCACCTAGATGGGAAGCCCCAACAACAACAAAAAGATTATTTTTTTTTAATAAAGTCATTAATCTTTCAAAAAAAAGTTTGTTTCTTTTATGGATAAGCTCATTTTTTACATACCCCCAAGATTTATTTGGTATGGTCGATTTTGTGATTTTTTCATCTACGCTTAAAATTTTATCCAAATCAAATGTTAAATATGTTTTTATCATAAGTTCGTAGTTTTGTTCTTTCTTTTCTTCACTCAAAAGTAAAACATTTTTTAAAATTTTAAACTGCTCTTCTACCGGGAGTTTATCCAGTACCGTATAGTGCTCATCAATAGTTTCTAAACCTTTTAATGAGAGCCCATAATCTCTTCCCATTACCATCAATAGATTATCTTGACTAAAGGGGTTCATTGGCTTTGGAGAGCTAAAAATAAACCCCAGCAACCATGGTTTTAGTTTGATAGCAAAGCTCTCTTCGATGGAGTGGAAATTGGATAACTCATTAATTTTTTCGAAATCACCATCACTTAAATAATTAGCGTATTCATTTTCCAAAGCTTTTAAAACCTCTGGATCTTTTACAACATTAGTTTCAGTCACCAGTAAGTCAGATTTTTGCATTGCCTCTTTAACAGAATCACTGAAATTAACCAATCGATTATCATCTACATGAATGCTTCCAAAAATATAAAGCTCTTGTCCTTCTGTATTTTTAAGCTGCCAAAAAATTGAATTTTCATTCGCATTTACATTAAAAATCCAAAATGAAATTAAAATAATTAAGGTTTTTATTTTCATGTGTTTACTTTAATCTATCTTGATAAAATTAGTTAAAAATTTTAGCTATACAATGAAGAATTCTAGTAAAATTTATCTATGGATTTAAATGATAAGCCCTCTTTTGAGAAAATTCATTTTTATACAACTACCAAATATAGTTGTAGTTATATAGACAAAATGAATGCGCAGTCTTTAGTTGTTACGCCTTACAAATCCATTAAACAAAATATTTTTCAGGATCTAGTTGAAAAAGGTTTCAGGAGAAGTGGTCAATACATTTATAAACCTAATTGTGAAAGTTGTACAGCATGTATACCAATTAGACTTGTGGCAGATAAGTTTTTACCCTCAAAAACTCAAAAGAGAATTATCAGAAATCATAGCCATTTGAGAACTCAAGAGGCACCACTTATTTTTAAACAAAATCATTTTGATCTTTATCTTAAATATCAAAATAAGCGTCATAGCCCTCTAGAGAATAAACAAAATGACTTAAATGATTACAACGACTTCTTAATTAAAAGTAATGTGAAATCAAAGCTTATCGAATTTTGGGATGGTGATTCACTAAAGATTGTAACAATAGTTGATATCCTTAATGATGGAATCTCAGCAGTTTATACATTTTTTAACCCTAATGATAAAAAAGTAAGTTACGGCACCTACGCAGTCACATGGTTAATTAATTGGTGCAAAAAAGAGCAATTAAAATATATTTATTTAGGTTATTGGATTGGTGAATGCAATAAAATGAAATATAAAACTAACTTTAAGCCATATGAGCTATTTATAGACGGATATTGGCAAGAAAATACCAGCTAACGCCGTGTTACAATCCCTATAAACTTAAATCTTAAAAAAATATAATGAAGAATTTACTTATTTTTGGTGTGGGGCTGATTGGGGGTTCTATCGCTCTTGAAAGCCAAAAAAAACGTATGTTTAATCAAGTGATTGGGGTTCAGAGAGACGGTGGTACAGCTTTATCAAGCTTTGTATCAAATGGGATGCTTGATAAAATTTCAAAAAATCTTAATGATGATATTAAACAAGCAGATTTAATAGTCATCGCAACCCCGGTTGCGCAGGTTCAAAATATATTAAAAAAAATTTACCCTTCATTATCTTCAAGGACAATCGTGATTGATGTCGGGAGCACGAAATCAAATATCATGCATTTCGCTAAAGAAGAGCTTAAAGAAAAATTTTCACAATTTGTTGGTTCTCATCCAATTGCAGGATCAGAAAAGCATGGCCCTACTGCAGCAATAGTTAATTTATTTAAGAATAAAGATATTATATTGACGCCTGAAGCGGAAACTGATTCAAGTAAACTTGAAATGACTGTAAGGTTTTGGGAGGATTTAGGTGGAATTATTAAGACTATGGATCCCCTTGAGCACGATCAAATTTTTTCTACAGTAAGTCATATTCCACATCTTATTGCATACAATATGGTAAATTTAATTGCTCAAAAAAATAATACGGACACTTTGCTTGAATTTGCCGCAAGTGGATTTAAAGATTTTTCTCGTATCGCTGGAAGCTCGCCAGAGGTTTGGAAAGATATATCCCTCGCTAATAAAACAGCAATTTTAAATGATCTTGATTTATTTATAAAAGAAATCAATAAAACCTCTAACTTAATTAAAAATAATGACTATGTAGCTCTAGAAAAATACTTCGACGTAGCGAGTAAAATCAGAAAAAACTGGATCAAAAAGAACTAGCGATGAAGGAAAAGATTTTAAAGGCTTCATCACAAGTTAAAGGATCGATTAAATTACCTGGCTCAAAAAGTATAACAAATAGAGTTCTTCTGATGGCAGCACTTGCCAGTGGAACAACTAAGATAGTTGACCCTCTCCGCTCAGAAGATACGGATCAAATGATTAATGCCCTAATTCGACTAGGCATACATGTCGAAAAGAATAGTGATAGCTTCATTGAAATAAAAGGAGCTAGTCAAGATTTTCCTAACAAAAATACTAAGCTCTTTTTAGGTAATTCAGGAACAACTTTTAGGCCACTTACAGCAGTTTTAGCAATGATGGAAGGTGATTACTATCTTTCAGGTATTGACCGTATGCATGAACGGCCGATAAAAGATCTTGTAGACTCTCTTGAACAAATGGGGGCAGTTATTGAGTATGAGAATATTATTGGTTACCCACCAATAAAGATTAAAAATAGTAAAATTAGACTTGCAAAGCCAATTCAAATTAAAGGCAATATATCAAGCCAATATCTCACTGCACTTTTAATGGCAGGGCCTATTGTAGGTGGTGAATTTACAATTGAGATAATTGGTGAATTAATTTCAAAACCCTACGTTAATATTACTTTAAAGTTACTAGAAAAATTTAATATTTTTTATGACAACAAAAATTGGCATACATTTTCACTTAAAGCTAATTCAAGGTATAAAAGTCCAAAAGAAATTTTTGTTGAAGGAGATGCTTCATCAGCATCTTACTTCTTTGCAGCAGCTGCTCTTTCTGGTGAAATTGAGATTAAAGGTATCAATCAGAGGAGCATTCAGGGTGATTTAAAATTCTTGGATATTATCTCTAAAATGGGTGCCGAAGTTGAGTATAAATCAAACTCTATAAAGGTATCAAAAGCCAAGGTCCTAAAAGGTTTTGAAATAGATTGCATAGAAATACCAGATGCAGCTATGACGCTTTCTATTTTAGCAGTGTTTGCTGATGCACCAACAACATTAAAAAATATCGGGAGCTGGAAAGTAAAGGAAACTGATAGAATTTCAGCTATCGAAAAAGAACTTAAAAAGCTTGGCGTTGAGGTTGCTTCAACACAAAACTCAATGACAATCTTTCCTCAAAATAACCTCAACAACAATGTTGCAATAGAAACTTACAATGATCACAGAATTGCTATGTGCTTTTCCCTATTTTGTTTAAAGAATTTAAATATTATTATTAAGGATCCAGAGTGCGTAAATAAAACTTACCCTAATTATTTTAAAGATTTAGAATCGATCATTGAGTAATTTGTCCAAAAAACCTTTTATAATCACTATTGACGGACCTGCTGGAGCAGGTAAAGGTACAATATCAAAGCTTGTAAGCCAAAATATGGGTTTTCATTATCTAGATTCAGGTGCAATTTACAGAGTTATAGCATTCGAAGCAAACCAGAAAGGGCTTGCAACAGATCAAATTTCTCAAATAACAGAATTAATTGATGAAATAAATATTCAATTTATTGGTGATAAAATTTTTCTTACAGATAAAGATGTATCAGAGTTGATTCGGTCAGAAGATATAGGAAAATTTGCGTCTGAAATTGCAAAAAATGAAGAAATAAGAAAAAATATTTTAGAATTTCAAAAATCCTTCTTCAAACCACCAGGACTTGTTGCTGATGGACGTGATATGGGAACCGTAATTTTTCCAAAAGCTAAAGTAAAAATTTTCCTGACTGCTAGCATTCAGGAGCGAGCCAATAGGAGATATAAACAGTTGATATTAAAGGAAAAGGATGTTAACCTTACCGACCTGTTTCAAAGAATAAAACTAAGAGACGAAAGTGATAAAAACAGAAAAATATCACCTCTTAAAGCTGCGAATGATGCTTACTTAGTTAAAACAGATAATTTAAGTATAAAACAGTCTTATGAAAAAGTAATGGAGATAATTAAAAGTAAGATAGATAGATAATTAAGTGATCTAATAACCCAAAAATTATTAGGTTTTTATTAACAAGCCCATCGCTAGTTGGGATTTTAAAAAGGTAATAAAATTTAAATGGCAACTCTAGAAAAAACAACACAAAAATCGTCTGAAAGCTTCGCTGATTTATTTGAGGAAAGTATGGCGCTCAAAGAAATGCGTCAAGGTGAAGTAATTACTGCAGAGGTTATCTCAATAGATAATGACTTTGTAATTGTAAATGCAGGTTTAAAATCAGAAAGTTTAATTAAAACAGAGGAATTTCTAGATGATAAAGGCGATGTTGAAGTAAATATTGGCGATCATGTAAAGGTCTCAATTGAAAAATTAGAGGATGGATACGGGTCTACATTACTATCAAGAGCAAGAGCCAAAGAAATGCAAGCATGGCTCGACTTAGAAGATGCAATGGAAGAATCAAGGATTGTTACTGGATATGTAAGCAGTAAAGTAAAGGGAGGGTTAAGGGTTACCGTCAACGGTATTATGGCTTTCTTGCCTGGCTCATTAGTTGATACTCGTCCAATTAAAGACACAACGCCTTTTGAAAATAAAGAATGTGAGTTAAAAGTAATTAAAATTGACAGAAAAAGAAATAATGTTGTTGTTTCAAGAAAAGCAGTTTTGGAGGGTCAAGGTGGGGTTGATCTCGAAGCCCTGATTGAAACACTTAAAGAAGGTTCTGTTGTGAAAGGAATTGTCAAAAATATAACAGACTATGGTGCTTTTGTTGATCTAGGTGGTATTGATGGTCTGCTTCATATTACTGACTTAGCATGGAAAAGAATCAAGCACCCATCTGAGATACTAAATATAGGGGATGAGATTGACGCAAGAGTATTAAAATTCGATAAAGAAAAAAATAGAGTATCACTCGGATTAAAACAACTTGATGATGACCCGTGGGTTGGGCTGTCGAGAAGAACACCTGTGAAAACAAAAGTTTTCGGAAAAGTGTCAAATTTAACTGACTATGGGGCTTTCATTGAAATTGAAACAGGAATTGAAGGGCTAGTTCATGTTTCAGAAATGGACTGGACAAATAAAAATATACATCCTTCAAAAGCAGTTCAATTAGGAGATGAGGTTGAGGTAATGATTCTTGAAATTGATGAGGATAGAAGAAGATTGTCTCTAGGCATGAAGCAATGCAAAGATAATCCATGGAATATATTTGCAAATAGCAATAAAAAAGACGATAAAATCAAAGGTAATATTAAATCAATAACAGATTTCGGAGTTTTTATCGGGTTGCCTGGAGATATTGATGGGCTGATACATCTCTCAGATATAGCTTGGTCAGATCAGGAAGCAGCATTAAAAAACTATAAAAGAGGTGATGAAGTTGAGTCAATCATCTTATCAATAGATGTCGACAAAGAAAGAATTTCTTTAGGTATTAAGCAACTTTCGGATGATCCAAATGAGGATAAAAAAGTAGAAGCTAAAGAAAAACCTAAAAAAGATGCAAAGAAAAAAACTGATGAACCCGAAAATGCAGGTACAACAAATTTAGGGGCGTTATTAAAAGCAAAATTAGATGATAAAAAATAATGACTAAATCTGAATTAATAACATTACTGTCTGATAGATTTTCTCAGCTCGTTCATAAAGACGCTGAGCTATCAGTTAAGACAATTATTGATTCTCTTAGTAAGAGCTTAAGTAGCGGTGGGAGAGTTGAAATAAGGGGTTTTGGTAGTTTTAGCCTAAACCACAGACCAGCTAGATTAGGGAGGAACCCAAAAACAGGTGAAAAAGTGAATATTCCTGAAAAGTTTGTTCCTCACTTTAAACCTGGCAAAGAATTAAAATTAAAAGTTGATAAATAAATTAAGAATAATTAATAAAAAAACATATTCATTTTATTATTAAATTTGAATATGTTTTTTTTTAAAAGAATATGATTGAATTTGAATTCTGGTGGTTATTAGTTATACCTTTATTCTTTATCTTAGGGTGGGTTTCTGCTCGTGTTGATATTAAACAGATTATTTCAGAAAGTACCGATCTTCCCGCCTCACTTTTCAAAGCCCTTTCATACCTAAACTCCAATCAAAATGAGAATGCCATAGCTGAACTTGAGAAAGCTGTAAAGTTAAAGAATGATTCACTTGAAATACACTTTGCTCTTGGTTCAGCCTTAAGGAAACAGGGCAAGTATGATAAGGCCATAAATTTACATGCCTCGCTTTTAAATAAAAGAGAGATTACTGCCGAACAAGAAAGCTCTATAAAAGCTGAATTAGCTCAAGACTATTTTAAAGCCGGTCTTTATGGAAGAAGTGAATCTATCCTTAAACAACTTAAAAATGAAAAATATTTTCAATATTCATTAAACCTTCTTAGGGAGATATATGTTCGAGAGAGAGATTGGGATAAAGCAATTGAATCTGCTTCAGATCTAGAAAAAATTTCAGGGGTGTCTTTCAGAATCTCAATAAGTCATTATTATTGTGAATTGGCTACCAACAAATTAATGAATAAGGAATATGGCCTAGCAAAAACTTACCTAAAAAAATCTTTAGATGAATATAAAAATTGTGTGAGAGCTAATATTCTGCTGGGTGACATTGCCTATGAAGAAAAAAAACATGAAGAAGCAATTGTTTACTGGAAAAAAATTGAATATCAACAGCCAGAATATCTTGGCCTGGTCACCCAAAAAATTATTTCTGCTTATGAAATACAAAATAATATCAATGAAGCGCTATCAATTCTCTCGAGGTATTATGACTTATACAAACTCAAAACAATTCTTAGTTCAATCTATGAATTAGTATTAAAGAATGAAGGCGTTGAAAGAGCTGAAGAAATAGCAAGAAATGAATTAATTCAAAGACCAAGTCTACTATCGCTTGATCAATTGTTTCAAATCCTTACTATAAAAAAATCAAACGAAATTGAAAATATTGAGCTCATTCAGCAAACAGTAAAAAATTCAATTGGGGAAAGAAGGTTTTTTAATTGTAATGAATGTGGTTTTAAAGCGAAGCAATTTCATTGGCAATGTCCTGGATGTAATTCATGGGAATCACTTCCATCAGAGCCTATTGATATTACTCTAGAAAATTAATTAAATGATAAAAAAAACTGATATCTATGTAGCAATTGACACAGAATCACTCAGTGATGCAAAAAACATAATTAATCAGCTAAATTATAAATATTGTGGGATAAAAATTGGAAAAGAATTATTTACTGCATGTGGTCCAGAGATTGTAATTTGGGCAAAAAAAAAGGGCTTTAAAGTCTTCTTAGATTTAAAATTTCATGATATCCCTAATACAGTTATGAAAGCATGTGTAGCCGCCTCAAAGCTTAATATAGATATACTTAATGTTCACGCTCTGGGTGGCAAGGATATGATGGTGACAGCAAAAGATGCTATTAAAGATAAACAAATAAAATTAATTGGGGTAACGCTACTAACAAGCCATGATAAAAGCTATCTAGAAGAGATTGGTCTGGTCGGGTCAATAGATGATTGCATAAAAAGACTTGCGATATCTGCTGCTGAAAGCGGTCTTGATGGAATAGTCTGTGCAGCAGCTGATATTCCTAATATTCGTAAATATCTTCCAAATACATTTATCTACATTACACCAGGAATTAGACTAGAAAAAATTATTAATGATGATCAAAAAAGAGCTGCAAACCCAATTGACGCAGTTAGTTTTGGATCTGATATTTTGGTTATCGGTAGGCCTATTACAGGCGCTCCAAACCCTCAAGAAAAGTTGATAAAGGTATATAACCAAATAAATTCATAGATTCTGACTAGCTTTCTTTGTTTGAACTAAGCATCAAATCAATTGACTCTTGCTCTATTCTCTTTAATAAATGTTTATATGGTTCAATTTTCAATATATCACCTTCAATTAATGCAAAACTATTAAAAGATGCCTCCCCATAAAACATTGCAATTTTTTCGGAAAGACTTGGGATAATTGGTGACAGGAAAATAGAAATCATTCTGAATGATTTAAGGCAAACAGAGCAGATTTCATGCAGCGATGAGTTTGATTTCAATTGGACCTCATCTTTCGACAATTTCCAAGGCTCAGTTTTACTAATATATTCGTTTACATTCTCAACTAACTGCATTATTACTTTCACTAATTTACTAAATTCTCGAGCTTCATAATAAGTTTCAATGATTTTTTTTGATTCTTTAATTTTTTCTAATAATGCCAATGCATCTTTAGATTTTATTGACGCTAAGGGCATCAGTTCAAAGTTAAAAAATTTACTTACAAATCCGGATGTGCGACTTGGGATATTTATAAACTTTCCAATTAAATCACTATTATTTTTAGCGACAAAATCATCGAGGTTCAAATCTAAATCTTCCATTGAAGAATTCAATTTTGTAGCATAGTAATATCTCAAAAAATTTGGGTCTTTTATATGATCAAGATAGCTCCTTGCTGTTATAAATGTACCCCTTGATTTTGACATCTTTTCTCCATTTACTGTTAAAAACCCATGTGTAAATATTTTTGAAGGTGTTCTATAGTTGGCGTAATTAAGGGTAGCTGGCCAAAAAAGTGCATGGAAATATAAAATATCTTTTCCAATGAAATGAATTAATTCTGCTGTACTATCTTTGCTCCAAAATTCATCGAATGATAAGTTATTCATTTGTGCAAACTTTTTAAAGCTTGCCATATAACCAATTGGGGCATCCAACCATACATAAAAATATTTTCCTGGTGCGTCGGGTATCTCAAATCCAAAATATGGCGCATCACGAGATATATCCCAGTCTTGGAGGCCCATATCAAACCACTCTTTTAATTTATTTTCAGCTTCAGGTTGAAGAGTCTCATTTTTAATCCACTCTTTCAAAAACTCTTCACATTCCGAAAGTTTAAAAAAGTAATGTAGGGTCTTTTTTCTTATCGGTTCAGTTCCAGATAGCACTGAATATGGATTTTTTAATTCTGTTGGGCTATAAGTGGCCCCGCACTTCTCACAAGAATCCCCATATTGATCCTCTGCTTCGCATTTAGGACATGAGCCCTTAATAAACCTGTCAGGTAAAAACATTGCTTTTGATTCATCATAAAATTGATCAATTTCTTTTGATGAAATTTTATTATTTTCTTTTAATGTGTTGTAGATAGATTCAGATAGTTTTTTATTTTCAGGTGAATTTGTTGAATAAAAATGATCAAAATTTACATTAAACTCTTTGAAATCATTAGCATGTTCATCGTGGACTTTATTTACTAAATCATCTGGTGAAATATTTTCCTCTTCAGCTTTTAGCATAATAGGCGTTCCGTGAGTATCATCAGCGCAGATATAATATGTTTCATTGCCAGACATTTTTTGGAAACGAACCCAAATGTCCGTTTGGATATATTCCACTAAATGACCTAGGTGAATACTGCCGTTTGCATAAGGAAGGGCTGAAGTAACAAGAAGTTTGCGCATTAGATGGAAAATTTAATCTATAATCCTTTATTCTAGCAAACAAAATGCTAATACACATTATAAAACCTTAGAAATGGAATCAAAAAAGTGGAAATAGAAAAAAGAATAAAAGACTATATAAAATCTCTGAAATTTCCTATTTTAAATAGACAAATCTTTAACGAAAAAACAATTAAAAATGTTAAATGTGAAGGGGATCGTGTACAAATCGATCTTCAATTAGGTTTTTATGCAAAAAATATAATCACAGAATTTAAAAAAATGATTCTTGAAGGTATAAAAGATTTTACGAAGAATGAAATAAATATAAATATAACTAGCAAAGTTCAATCACATAAAGTACAAACTGGAGTACAAACTCTACCTAATGTAAAAAATATCATCGCAATAGCGTCTGGTAAGGGGGGGGTTGGTAAATCCACAGTTACGGCAAACTTAGCATTAGCCCTTTCAGCAGAAGGTGCGAATGTAGGCATATTAGATGCTGATATTTATGGCCCAAGTCAGCCAACAATGTTTGGTATTAACCAAAAACCCAAAAGTTCTGATGGTAAAACAATGGACCCTTTAAATGCCCATGATATTCAAATCATGTCTATAGGTTTTTTAGTAGATCAAGAAACACCTATGGTTTGGAGAGGGCCTATGGTTACATCCACACTTGAGCAATTGTTGAGAGAAACAAAATGGAGCAATCTTGATTATTTATTGATTGACCTACCTCCTGGAACAGGAGATATCCAGCTTACATTAGCACAAAAAATTCCAGTAACTGGTGCCATTATTGTTACAACGCCACAAGATATTTCGCTCCTTGATGCTAGAAGAGGCCTAAAAATGTTCGAAAAGGTAAATGTACCAATTATTGGTATTTTAGAGAATATGGCGCTTCATATCTGCTCTAAATGTAATAATGAGGAGCATATATTTGGAAAGGATGGAGGGAGTAAGATGAGTGAAGATTATGATGTAGATCTATTAGGCAGTCTTCCGCTTGATATAAAAATAAGAGAAGACCTCGATGGCGGAAAACCAACAGTTATAAATGATCAAAACTCCCCTATTACAAAGATTTTTTCTGAAATAGCGGTAAAAATAGCATCAAAGGTTGCTGGCTATAGCGAAGATCATACAGTCAAGTTTCCAAAAATTGTAATTGACAAAAATACTTAATTAACACCTGAAATTAAAACTTTAAAGTTTTTTTGTGCCGTTATCCTGGTTGCAGGAATATTCTCAGAGTTTTTAAATTTGTCTAATGCATTTTTTTTATCCTTTCCCGTTACTAAAAAAATTACATTATCTGCCATACTCAATCTATTTGGTGTTAACGAAACTCTATTTTTTGGGAGTTTAGGAGCATTTGATATTGGAACAGCTTGTTTACTTTCATCAAATTCTGAATTAGGAAAAATACTTGCTGTATGACCATCCTCTCCTAAGCCCAGAAGAACTAGGTCAAATACCATGTCTGAATTTATTTTTCTATTATACACCTCAGCACCCTCTTTCTTTCCAAGTTCAGCAGGAATGTTATGAATCTGATTCTTTGGGATTGAGACTTTTGAAAAAAAACTTTTTTCTGCCATTAAGCTATTTCTATCATCATCATCAGCAGGAAGGCATCTTTCATCGCCAAAATAAATATGCCAATTAGCCCAATCACAATCTTTTGTTGATAATGTTTCATAAATTTTTTTAGGGGTATTACCTCCTGCTAAAACGAAAGAAAAATGACCTTTTGTTCTAATTGCTTCATCAGCAAATTCTTCAATCATTTCTGTCGCCCTAAGCTCAAATTCTTTTTGACTTGAGCATAAAAGCCAATCATTTTCGTTCACTGGCATAGATTTCCTTAGTTAAAATCAAAACTATCTTTAAGAGGATTGGAGTATAATGCCAATCTTTCAGAAAGAAAAAATTAATCCAAAAGATTAACAAACTTTAAACCTACATCAAAGGGAAAAAAA
>JABBAU010000025.1 GCA_018607785.1 Methylobacillus sp. | reverse complement strand
TTTTTTGCCCATCTTCCATTGCCATCCATTATCACGGCAATATGATTTGGCATTTTATCTTCTTTAAGTAATTTTTTTTTAAGAAAGAGCAGTTTGATTTCTCTATATTGTTAACAAATCTTTTTCTTTCAAGTCTATCAATTTATCAATTTCTGATATGTAGAAGTCAGTATCCTTTTGAATTAAATCATGAAATCTTCTTTCATCATCCTCACTTATTTCTTTATTTTTAGTTAATTTTTTTAATTCGTCATTTGAATCTCTACGAATATTTCTTATTGAAACTTTACTATTTTCCCCCTCTGACTTAACAACTTTTATTAAATCCTTTCTTCTTTCTTCAGTTAAAGGTGGCATTGGGACTCTAATTAAATCACCAACACCTACTGGATTTAAACCTAAATCACTCTCTCTAATTGTTTTCTCAATTACTGCTGAAAAATTTTTCTCGTAGGGTTGTATAGTTAATGTGGAAGAGTCTGCAACATTAATTGCTGCAACTTGGCTTAGCGGGGTTAATGTTCCATAGTAATCAATAGAAATATGGTCAAGCAAACTTATATTTGCCCTCCCCGTTCTTATTTTAGATAAATTATTTTGAAAGGACTCTATTGTCTTCTGCATTTTACTTTTTGATTCAACTAAAAACTCTTCCATCACATATCCTTATATTTAATTTTATTTTAAAGTAACTAACGTGCCCTCATCCTCTCCATAGATAAAATTAGAAAGAGCATTTTTCTTAAATAAACTTAACACTGCAATTGGCATTCCTTGATCTCTGCATAATGTAAAAGCTGTTGAATCCATGACTTTTAAATTTTTATTAATTACTTCGTCGAAAGTAATTGTTTTAAACATAACTGCATCCTTAACTTTTTCAGGATCTTCGGAATAAATACCTTCTACCTTTGTCGCTTTTATTACTACCTCTGCATTAAGCTCTGATGCTCTTAATGCTGCCGCTGTGTCAGTGGTAAAAAAAGGATTACCTGTCCCAGCAGCAAAAATTACAACCTTATTATTCTCAATATACCTAATAGCCTTTCCTCTTATATAAGGCTCTACTATTTGTTCAATATTAATTGCTGATTGAACTCGACTGACAATGCCTATATGTTTCATTGCGTCTTGAAGAGCTAAAGCATTCATGACAGTTGCTAGCATGCCCATATAATCTGCTGTTGCTCGATCCATACCTTTCGATCCAAGCGCCACTCCTCGAAAAATATTTCCCCCACCAATGACAATTGCTAGCTCAACACCTGAATCAACTATTACCTTAATTTCATTGACAATCTTGCTAATAGTTTCGGCGTTAACACCAAATGCATCGCCTCCCATTAAGGCCTCACCAGAAAGCTTCAATAAGACTCTTTTGTATTTTAATTTTTTCATAATAGTTAGCTATTTTAGACTGTTTTACATAAAAAAAAAGGATTGCATTACAATCCTTTTTTTCAAACTAATATATTACTTTATTGCTGCGCCGCTGCTACTTCAGAGGCAAAGTCTACTTCTTTTTTCTCAATACCCTCTCCAACGATAAAAAAATTAAATCCATTCACTTCGGCATTATTATTTTTTAATAACTGCTCTATGGTTAATTTTTCATCTTTAACAAATACCTGGTTTACCAAGGTAATTTCTTTTAAAAACTTATTTACTGTACCTGTAGCAATTTTATCAAGCATCTCTTCAGGCTTACCCGCTTCTTTTGCTTTTTCTATTGCTACCCTTCTTTCGGCGTCAATAAGGTCTTGAGAAACTCCATTTTGATCTAGTGCTTTAGGTTTTGTAGCGGCAATATGCATTGCAATATCTTTCCCTAAATTTTCATCGGTTGATTTAATATCAACAATCACACCTACTCTACCCCCATGATTGTATGAAAAAAGGTTTCCTTTGGCAGAAATTCTCTTTACCCTTCTGAGGGTGATATTTTCTCCAATCTTACCAATTAGTTGAGTCCTAAGTTCTTCAACCGTTTTTCCATTAATAGAATGACTTGATAAGGCATCAACATCATCAATATTATTTTCAACACTAGCTTTAGTAAGCGTTTCGACAAATGATTTAAATTCATCATTTTTTGCACAGAAATCTGTTTCAGAATTCACTTCGACAAGCGCTCCATTTTTCCCATTACTATCAACATAACAAGATACAATGCCTTCAGCTGCTACTCTGCTTGAAGCTTTTGAAGCTTTATTTCCGAAACGTACTCTTAGTATTTCTTCAGCTCTCGTTGCATCGCCATCAGCTTCATTTAGAGCTTTTTTACAATCCATCATTGGTGCGTCGGTTTTGGCTCTTAAGCTCATTACCATTTTTGCTGTAATCTCAGCCATACTCTATAAACTCCTAATTAAAATGTTTTACTCTTTTTCAGATTTTGATTCCGCTTTTACAGGGTCTTCTTCTTTGACCATCTTAGCTAAATCATCAATTGCATTTTTTCTTCCTTCAAGAACTGCATCTGCGATGCCTCTTGCATAAAGTCTAATTGCTCTGCTTGAGTCATCGTTACCAGGAATTACATAGGCTATATCATCAATTGAGTTGTTTGTATCTACAACCCCAATAATAGGTATGCCCAATTTAGTTGCTTCGACAACTGCGCCACTTTCATAACCAACATCAATAACAAAAATAGCATCAGGTAGGGAATTCATATTCTTAATACCCCCTATTGATCTCTCTAACTTCTCATAATCTTTTTTAATGCCTAAAGCTTCTTTCTTAGTGATTTTATCAATGCTTCCATCTTCTAACATCAACTGCAATTCATTGAGGCGTTTGATTGATTGTTTTACTGTTTTGAAGTTTGTTAACATACCACCAAGCCATCTATGGTTAACATAGGCACAATCCGCTCGAATTGCTTCCTCTTTGATAATCTCCCTAGCTTGTCTTTTCGTTGCGACAAAAAGTATTCGTCCTTTGTTTGCAGCCAATGTTTTTACATACTTCATTGTCTCTTCAAACATAGGAAGAGTCTTTTCGAGGTTGATTATATGAATTTTATTTCTGTCGCCAAAAATATAGGGAGCCATTTTAGGGTCCCAGTATCTGGTTTGATGCCCAAAGTGGACGCCAGCTTCAAGCATTTGTCTCATTGTTACAGACATAATTTTCTCCTTTAAGGGTTATAACTGCACTAAGTTTAAAAATGCTAAGCACCCTTAAAAAAACTTAGTGGAAATTTTAAAAATAATTCGACGACATGATACCATATTTGTAAAAGATTTTTTACAATTTAAATAGTAATTTTTATGCCAATTATAATTAATAATCAAGAAGATATAAAAAAAATGAGAGTTGCGGGTAAATTAGCATCTGAAGTCTTAGATTTTATAACTCCTTTAATTGAACCAAATATCACAACTGATAAAATTGATACCCTATGTCATGAATTTATGACAAAAGAACAAGGAACAATCCCAGCTCCATTAAATTATGCGCCGCCTGGACATTCACCCTTTCCAAAATCTATTTGTACATCTGTAAACAATCAAATATGCCATGGAATACCTGGTGCAAAAATCTTAAAAAAAGGCGATATAGTGAATATTGATATTACAGTTATAAAAGATGGATATCATGGCGATACAAGCCGTATGTTTTTTGTAGGGGAACCTTCTATTCAAGCTAAAAGACTTTGTGAGATTACTTACCAATCTATGTGGCTAGGCATAAGGCAAGTCAAAGCAGGAGCTCATTTAGGGGATATTGGCTATGCAATCCAAAAATTTGCTGAATCTAATTCATATAGTGTTGTGCGAGAATTTTGCGGGCATGGGATAGGTAAAGTTTTCCATGATGAGCCACAAGTGCTTCATTATGGATCTCCTGGGGAAGGTCTCAAGTTAGAGGCAGGAATGATCTTTACTATTGAACCGATGATAAATGCCGGAAAAAAAGATATTAAAGTTTTACCTGACAAGTGGACTGTTGTTACAAAAGATAGGAGTTTGTCGGCGCAATGGGAACATACAATATTGGTAACAAATTCTGGCTATGAAGTGCTTACTGTTTCAGATAAAACCCCAAAGCCTTTTCTAGATTAGAATTTAAACATGCCCTCCAATATCGTTGCAATCGAAAAAAAGAGTTATCAAAGGCAATTTGATAGTCTATGTGATCAATTCATAAAAAAAATCAATGGGGGGTTATTTTTAAAAAAGCACACAAAGCTTGTTGATAGTCTATTAATAAAACTATGGATAGATAGTGCTGTTTCCGAAAAAAATACACTTATTGCTGTTGGAGGTTATGGAAGAAACGAATTATTTCCATACTCTGATGTTGACATACTGGTCCTGCATAATGAAAAAAATTTGGAAAATGATAAAAATATTTCTGAGTTCATCACAAAATGTTGGGATGTTGGTTTAAAAATTGGCCATAGTGTTAGGAATCTCTCGCAAGTAAAAGAAGAATTTAAAGCAGACATATCGACAGCTACCAACCTACTCGAAGCAAGATTAGTGTATGGAAGCGATAAGCTTTATTTAAAATTCAATTCAACAGTTAATAAAATAACTAACATTAAAAGGTTCTATAAAGAAAAAATAATCGAGCAAACCATCCGTCACAAAAAGTACAAAGATTCAGCCTATCAGCTCGAGCCAAATATTAAAGAAAGTCCTGGCGGTTTAAGAGATTTACAGATGATTCTATGGATTTCCTCAAGCCAAAAAAAAGGTAAAACTTTTGAAGAGTTATACCAAAAAGGAATTTTGACTATTGATCAATATAAAAAAATTAGACTTACAGTCAGCAAGGTAACAAATTACCGCGCTCTTCTTCATATTCTATCTAAATCTACAGATGACAGGCTTACTTTTGATGTTCAAGCCAGATTATCTAAAGCATTAGGTTACCAGGCAAAGAGGAATAAAAAATCTAGTGAAGTTCTAATGAAAAATTATTATAAATCAGTTAATTACATAATATTATTAAATGAAATTCTATTAAAAAGACTTAATCCAAATGATTCTAAAATTATTCAAATTAAAGACCAATTTCCCTTTACCCTTTCAAATCATTTAATTGATATAGATAAGGTACATATGCCAATGATAAATAAGTATGCTTTCGAACCTTTCATACTTCTTCAAAAAATAAAGAAGGCGAACGGTTTCGGAGCAAATCTTTTGGAAGCCCTAAATAACTTCGGGCCATTAATAAATGAAAACTATAGAAATAAAAAAATAAATCAATCTAAATTCATCGAAGTTATTTCAGGCCATGAAAAAGTAAATAGATCCTTACGACTGATGAATAAATGCAATATTTTAGGAAATTTCATTCCGGCATTTGGCAAGGTTGTTGCGCAAATGCAGCATGATCTTTTTCATATCTATACCGTGGATGAGCACACCTTAAATGTCATTGAAAATATAAGAAGGTTTAGCAAAGCAAGTTTAAAACACGAGTTTCCAGAGTGTCATAAGATATTTCTTAAATTTAAAAAACCATACCTCTTATACTTAGGCGCAATTTTTCATGATATTGCAAAAGGTAGAGGTGGCGATCATTCTGAGCTCGGTTTTGGTATTGCTATGAAATTTTGTAAAAAAATGCACTTACCATATAACGATACCCTTTTAATCGCATGGCTTGTCAAATCACACCTTAAAATGTCTCAAATTGCACAAAAAAGTGATATTTCTGACCCACAGGTAATTCATGAGTTTAAAGATTTAGTAGGGACACAAACTTATCTCGATGCACTATATCTCCTTACAGTGGCTGATATAAGAGGTACGAGTCCGCATGTTTGGAACCAATGGAAAGCAAGCCTAATTTATAACTTATACGCCTCAACAACTAAATTACTAAGTGAGCATCATAGATCACCTAATGAAATGGTCAGTGATCGAAAAAATGAGGTTGCTAAAATTCTTTCTCAATATTCAATTAAAAAAGATCACTATAATGAATTTTGGCAAAAGCTTGATGTTAATTATTTTATGAAGTTCGATGCCAATGAAATAGCCTGGCAAACAAGGTTACTTATGGCACACATCCATTCAGAAGTGCCTGTTGTAAGAATTCATCATCACAAAGGCAGTTTTATTGAGGTGCTTATTTATACAAAGAATCAGGCTTCATTATTTGAAAAAATAACAAACTTTTTCTATAAAAACCAAATTGATATTTTAGAAGCAAAAATCTATACAACTTCACATGATTATGCTCTGGATATTTTTCATATGATGGATGATAACAAGGCAAATGAAAGTTACAACCAACTTTTTCAGGACCTTGAACAAGGCCTAGCAGATATCATTCCACGTAAGTTGGAAACTAAAAAAATATCATTACGAAAAACTCGACAGGCTGAACACCATGACATCCAGACTATTGTTAATAATAAAGTTATTAATGATACTCAATTTGAATTAGAAATTATTACTGACTCAAGACCTGGGCTTTTAAACATGATTAGTGGTGAAATTAATCAGCTTAATTTAGAAATAGATAAAGCAAGAATAAATACCCTAGGCAATAGAGCAGAAGATTTTTTTCTCATCACTTCAAAAAAATTACATCAAGATACAATAAAACAACTTAAAAAAAATATTCTAGCGCGCCTAGCTTAAGAACCTAATCCTTCTTAAACAATTTACTCCATTTTTTAACGCCTTCTTCATGCAAAGAGTCCCCTTCTGTATTGGCTGCCAAAGTAACGGGCATATCTTTGACTTCAAACTCATATATC
>JABBAU010000006.1 GCA_018607785.1 Methylobacillus sp. | reverse complement strand
CCATCAATGAATCAAAAGCTTCGTAATATCGCAATTATTGCCCATGTTGATCACGGTAAAACTACCCTTGTTGATAAATTATTGCAACAATCAGGGACTTTTGCTGATCACCAACAAGTTAGTGAGCGGGTCATGGACTCTAACGATCTTGAAAAGGAACGAGGAATTACAATCTTATCAAAAAATACAGCGATTAATTATCAAGACCATCATATCAATATAGTTGATACGCCTGGTCATGCTGACTTTGGTGGGGAGGTTGAGAGGGTATTAGGGATGGTGGACGGCGTTGTTTTACTTGTTGATGCTGTTGATGGACCTATGCCACAAACACGTTTTGTTACTAAAAAAGCATTGGCACTGGGGCTTAAACCTATTGTAGTTATAAATAAAATAGATCGACCTGGGGCGAGAGCGGATTGGGTAATAAATCATACATTTGATTTGTTTGCCAATTTAGGCGCAACTGATGAACAATTAGACTTTCCAGTCGTTTATGCATCAGCTTTAAATGGTTATGCGAAGATAAAAGAAGATGAAGATACGAATGATATGACTGCATTATTCAAAACCATCTTATCTCATGTAGAACCCCCTGATGGTGACCCAGAAGCTCCTTTGCAGTTTCAAATTTCAGCACTAGATTATTCCTCCTATACAGGTCGAATGGGCATTGGTCGGATTCGTAATGGAATTTTAAAGCCAGGAAGTCCAGTAGCCGTAATGTTAGGCGATAAAAAAATTGGACAAGGTAAAATTAATGAGGTATTTGGCTATGAAGGATTGGAAAAGGTTAACGTAAAGCAAGCTGAGGCTGGTGATATTGTAATCGTGACCGGGATTGAGGAAATTGGTATTGGTGTTACGATTGCTCAGCTTGAAAATCCAAAGGGTCTTCCAATCATACCCATTGACGAACCTACATTGAATATGGATTTTATGGTGAATACATCACCTCTAGCTGGTAAAGAGGGTAAGTTCGTCACAAGCAGACAAATTAAGGAAAGGTTAACAAAGGAATTATTAGTAAATGTTGCACTTAGAGTCGAGGACACTGAGGATGCAGATGTTTTTCGAGTTTCTGGACGAGGTGAGCTTCATTTAACAATTCTTTTGGAAAATATGCGAAGAGAAGGGTATGAGATTGCTGTAGGAAAGCCTCAGGTAGTTTATAAAGAGATTGATGGCAATAGATGCGAACCATATGAAAATCTGACAGTAGATATCGAAGATGAAACTCAGGGCGGAGTGATGGAGGAATTAGGGCGACGTAAAGGTGAGTTGACGAATATGGAATCGGATGGATTAGGGAGAACTCGACTAGAATATACGATTCCTGCAAGAGGCTTAATTGGTTTTCAAGGTGAATTCTTAACAATGACAAAGGGAACAGGGATTATGTCTCATGTTTTTGAGGAATATTTGCCTGTCAAAACAGAAATACCAGGAAGAAGAAATGGTGTTTTAATTTCATCCGAAAAAGGAGAGGCGGTAGCCTATGCTTTATGGAAGCTACAAGACAGGGGAAGAATGTTTGTTCATCCCGGAGATAAGCTTTATCAGGGGATGGTTATTGGTATTCACTCAAGAGATAATGATTTAGTTGTAAATCCAATCAAAGGTAAGCAGCTTACAAATGTAAGATCTTCTGGAACTGATGAGGCAGTTAGGTTGGTGCCGCCAATTCAGATGAGTTTAGAGTACGCGGTTGAATTTATCGATGATGATGAATTGGTTGAGATAACTCCAGATTCAATTAGAATTCGTAAAAGATATCTTATAGAGCATGAGAGAAAACGAGCATCTAGAGAAGCTTAATCAAGTTCTTGAGTAGCAATATAATCCTCATAATTACCTGTGTAATCAATTATTTTATCTGATTTTATTTCAAATATACGAGTGGCAACGGAGCTGACAAATTCACGGTCATGTGTCACAAAAAACACAGTCCCTTTATATTTATCTAAAGCTGTGTTCAATGACTCAATAGACTCCATATCCATGTGGTTTGTAGGTTCATCAAGAAGCAATACATTATTTCTTTCAAGCATTATTTTTCCAAATAGCATACGGCCTTGCTCTCCCCCTGATAATACATTAACTTTCTTTTTGAAGTCATCTCCGGAAAATAATAATCGACCAAGAATGCTTTTAATAGATTGGTCATCATCTTGCGGCTTTTTGAAATAAGTCATCCAATCAAAAACTGAATTATTTTTTTCAAATTCTTCATTATGATCTTGTGCAAAGTAACTTATTTTAGCTTTTTCTGCCCATTTGATAGAGCCATCATCTGGATTGACAGTATTTGCAAGTATTTTAAGTAAGGTTGATTTTCCAATACCATTTTCACCAATTATGGCAACCTTTTCTCCTGCTTCAACCATAAAATTAATATTATTAAATAAAGGCTTTTCATAAGCATGACTGAGTTTATTTACCGTAAGTGCCTGTCGATAAAGCTTATCTTTTTCTTCATATTCAAAACGTATAAATGGATATTGTCTACTTGATGGCTTCATATCCTCTATTTTAATTTTTTCAATCTGTTTTGCTCTTGATGTTGCTTGTTTAGCTTTTGAAGCATTAGCTGAAAATCTTCTCACAAATTCTTGAAGCTCTGCTACTTGTGATTTAGCTTTTTCATTTGCTTTAAGTTGTTGTGTTTTTACAGTCGCACTCGCTGCCATGAAGTCATCGTAATTTCCAGGATAAACTGTAAGTTTTTGGTAATCCATATCTGCCATATGCGTGCAAACTTGATTTAGAAAATGACGGTCATGGGAGATAATAATCATGGTCGAATTTCTTGAATTAATAATTTTTTCGAGCCATCTAATTGTGTTTATATCAAGGTTATTGGTAGGTTCATCAAGTAAAAGAATATCTGGGTCTGCAAATAAAGCTTGTGCTAATAAGACTCTAAGTTTAAGGCCTGGCGGAATAGCATTCATTAATCCATCATGAAATGAATTTTCAATACCAACGCCACTAAGTAGCTCGCCAGCGCGTGATTCAGCTGTATAGCCATCATATTCTGCATAGACTGTTTCTAATTCAGCCGCCTTCATATAATCCTCGTCTGAGGCATCAGGGTTTGCATACAACTTATTTTTTTCTTCGTTAGCATTCCACATTTCTTCATGACCCATCATAACTACATCTAGAACTCTTAAGTCCTCATATGCAAATTGATCTTGTCTAAGCCATGCAACCCTTTCATTCGAATCTATGGCAATTGAACCTGAAGTAGGCTCAAGTTGTTTAGCCAGAATCTTCATGAATGTAGTCTTACCACAACCATTGGCCCCGATAAGCCCATAACGATTACCATCACCAAACTTGATTGAGATATCCTCAAAAAGAGGTTTCGATGCAAATTGCATTGTAATGTTATTGGTAACTAGCAAAATCAATAGCCTTTCATTAAGAAAATAGTTATAAAGTTTACGATTTTAAGATTTATGGAAGTTTAAAAACTTTTGAATTATAGCTTGTACTGTATTTTTACGATAGTTAAAACTTCATGACCAGACGGTTTATTAAATAAAACTTCATCATCAACTTTATTTCCGATTAAAGCTTTTGCAAGCGGTGATGTATATGCAATTTTATTTATTTTTATGTTTGATTCATCTTCACCTACAATTTGAAAACTTGAAACACTGCCAAAATCATTTTCTATATCAACAAATGCTGAAAAAAGAACTTTGCGTTTATCTTGCTCTTTTGGGTTAACCAAGATCGCAGATTCAAGACGTTTGATGAAGTATCGCAAATCACGTTCTAGTTGTTGTTTTTTTTGTTTGTTTGAATAGTCATTACTTTGCATTAATTCATTTTTTTGCTGCTCTAACAACAAAATATTTTCTTTAAGTTCTTGTAATCCATTCGGAGTAACATAGTTTTTCTCAGGACTTATTGGACGCTCTGGTATGTCGATACCCGCATGTTCCAAATCATTTTCTTTTACAAATGCTCTACTCATTTTATCAATAAAATCAATTATATATATTTAATTATGAATGTTAATTATAAATTAAAAATTTGAGATTTCAACCTAATATATCTTAAAAAAATATTAAATAAATAAATTTTCTAAATTAAAACTAAATTTCTAATGAAGATTTACAATCTCTCAGTTTATTTTTGAAATCCTCGTAGCTATTTGAAACTGGGAATTGGGGATAATCATCGATAACATTTTTTGGTGGATCAAACAAAATACCCATATCGGCTTGTTTTAACATACCAATATCATTATAGGAATCCCCTGCAGCAACAACCTTAAAGTTAAGACTTTGCAGCGCTTTTACAGCCTCTTGCTTTCCTTTAGCTTGTCTAAGCTTGTATCCACTGATTGAATCATTATTATCAATAACTAATTGATGGCAAAATAGCGTTGGGTAATCTAGTTTTTTCATTAAAGGACTTACGAATTGATAGAAGGTGTCTGAAAGTATAATGACTTGGAACTCTGATCGAAGCCATTGGTGAAACTCAATAGCACCCTCTAGTGGTTCTAAAGTGCTGATAACGTCTTTAATATCTGATAGTTTAAAATCATTTTGTTTCAGTATGCTTAATCTTTTATTCATTAATTCATCATAATCAGGTATATCACGTGTAGTTAATTTTAATTCTTCTACCCCAGTTTTCTCAGCAAATTTAATCCATATTTCTGGTAGTAATACACCTTCTAAATCTAGACATGCTATCATTTTTTAGTTATCCTTTAATTAATAATTAACATTAATAAAATATTTTAAATTATTGTATATAAACATTATTTGTTTATAATCATATTTTTAAGCTTAATAAACCTTTCTAATGTGGTAGTTCGCATACTCACAAATTTGACATGCTCACCATAATGCTTTTTGGAGTCTAATTCTATACCCCAAAGTCCACCTATTTCATTTGGAATACCTGAATATCTAATATCAATAATTTGATTTTTATTTTTGGGATTTACTGCTAAAAAATCGTTGCTAAACCATTTGAATCTTTCCACATCTTTGTATTGTTGTGATCCATTTTTAATCCAGGGAAAGTCTTCTTTTATGTTTAATTTTTGAATACTTTCTCCTCTTATTACTTTATTAAAAAGTAGGTTAGTTGCATCAACATGAAATTGATTTTCTGTTTCATATATTATCTTCCACAGTATTAAATTTCCAAAACTTGGTTTTACTTTTATTCTGCTGATAATTTGACCTCTTTCCTCTGCGATATGTTTTCCTATATTTAGAGCACTATTGTGCAGATAACTGCCAAGAATTAGGTAAAAAATCACCCAGCCTATTGCAATTTTTGTATATAGATTTTTTCGTTTGATTGCTGCTATTACTATTAAAATTAATGTGGGTAGGGTGAAAAGGGGATCAATAATTGAAATATTGTTCCAAGCAATACGCATATCACTAAATGGCCAAAAAAGTAATGTCCCATAACTAGTACAAGCATCTATCAGACCGTGGGTTCCATAGCCAAGCGTACAATATAACCATGTTTGTTTGAAGGTAAATGGGCTTATTTTTTTAAATAAAAGATATAAAAAACTCGCGCATAAAAGCCCACCAAATGGAATAAATAAAAGAGAGTGTGTAAATTGACGATGATATTCTAGAGATAAGAGTGGGTCCGTGCTTGATCTTATAAAAATATCTAAATCTGGTGCCAGTCCAGACAAAAACCCAAGTATCGCAATAATACCTAAATTTTTTTTACCAAATGCCTGAGGAAGCGCTGCTCCAATCGTACCTTGTGTTAAAGGGTCCATATTTATAAGCTTATAAGTAGATTTTTTTAAAGTTATTCAACATTAATATTAAATTTCAAAACTAGATTTTTTAGGTAGTATTTTTTGCAGCTTTTCTTTTACTAAAAGCAATCTTTTATCGCTTGCTTTTGCATTATCGCAGGTATCGTTAATACAAAAAAAAGGAATTTTACCAAATTCTTGAGTTAGTTGATCTAATTTTGTTTCGATATCATTTGAACCACTTTCAATATATAAGGTGTGCATTTGTTTTATTTTGGCATACCCATGATGCTCAAGCCATCTTGGAACGAAATCTACCAAAACAGCTGGTGTTTTCCATGATCTAAAATTTGTTGACCTTACTTTATTGAATA
The DNA here is from genome assembly GCA_018607785.1 of Methylobacillus sp. Taxonomy (GTDB): domain Bacteria; phylum Pseudomonadota; class Gammaproteobacteria; order Burkholderiales; family Methylophilaceae; genus BACL14. The sequence continues at coordinate 671 of JABBAU010000006.1, read as the reverse complement.
AGTCTATTGCTTCTCTTTCTATTTTAAATAGTAAAGACTTTTTATAGGGTCTGGGTGCATGAGCCAAGGCTATATTTTGATGTTTATAGTTTTTATACTTTTCTTTCAACCATAACTTTGATTGAATAGAAGCGTTGATTGGGGATAAAAGCATTGACTGTAACTCGCTATATTCATCATGAGGCTCGTTGTCATAAAAATATTTTAATTCTTTATCAAACCACCACTGTTTATCTACTGGCATTCCAAAAAAAATATCATCATTTAAATAAAAAAAGTTTTCTGATAAGTTTGGTATGTGATGGATATAAGATTCGATGTTTGCTGAGGCAAAAATTGAGTTTACTTTATTTGGAATAATGTCTTTATGGTCAATAATCGTTACATTTTTGTTTTGTGATAACCACGCTGGCCTTTGTTCGTCAGTTACAATATAAACATGGCCGTGTTTAGGAAAAAAATTTTCTAAACATCTTAGATTGAAGATGAGTTCTCCATTATCACGAAAACGTCCATCAGTATTTGCATAAAGTGCTATGTTGTCTTTATCATTTTTTAAAAAGATATCAAAAGAATTTCTTCTTTTGTTTTGCCACTTTTTATCATTAGAATTGACCCATAGATAGACAACATCAATTTGTGTTTCCGTGTCAGACATTAATTACTTTTAT
>JABBAU010000009.1 GCA_018607785.1 Methylobacillus sp. | reverse complement strand
CTTTTTTTATTTTTCTAACAAGAGGCTCACATCTCTTAACTTCATTTAGTTTACCGGATGCATCCTTCGTTTTATTTTTTGCAGGTGGCATATTTTTAAAAGAGTATAAATGGCTTTGTTATTTTCTAATTATTTCGCTTGGCATTGATTTCTTATCGCCTCCACCTGGATTAGAAAATTCATATTTATTTAACCTAGGATATGTTGGTCTCCTATTATCCTACTTCGTATCTTGGTTTTTAGGTATACGACTTAATAAGTCATCAATTTTTTCATTCAATAGATTCTTATGGATAGGGTCAATCTTTTTAAGTTGTTCCTATTTAATATCAACTTTATCTTTTTATTATTTATCTGGATGGGAAGTTCAGGAAGGCATCACTAGCTTCTTAGGAAAAAATTTCCAAGAATTTTTTATTATAAATATAGCTTATTTATTGATTTTATTTGTGTTGATAAAGTTTTTTCATGGACTATTTAAACGTAAGCTTGCCCATAAATACGAATGAATTAATTAGTTAGGTTTCTGTTATTTTTGTTATAATTCAGCGTGTTTTTCAAATGCAAAGGCCAGATAGCTCAGTCGGTAGAGCAGTGGACTGAAAATCCTCGTGTCGACAGTTCGATTCTGTCTCTGGCCACCACCTTTTAAAAAGAACTTTTAAATTAACTTATTTTTTAGATTTTAATTCTATGTTCTTAAATTCTAAATAAGTCATCACAACCCCAACGATTGCTAAGACAAAGCAGAAAAGGCCTACAAAAAATATTAATGAGTCTTCCATTATTTTATTTCCTAGTTATTAATTTAAAATAGATGGCAAATGTCAAAATTGATGGGATCCAAGTTGCAGTAAATAAGCCTTCTTGTTTTTGCCCATTGAACCATAGGTATGCAGTAGTAATAAAAGCTACCCCGACCGCTACTAAAATACATAAATCAGATGTTTTCATATTTAATATCCTTTAAATAAATTAAAATTAATCTTCATTCCAAAAAGCCCATGAAGCTATTAATAAAAATATAACAGCAAACGTTGCGTGTGACCTAACTTCAGTCGTACCTGGAATTGATAAAATTAATGGGATAATGTTTAACATTCCCAAAACTAACCAAGCAATGGCAATAAAAGAAACAGTTAAACATAATTTACCAATAATTTTTTTCAAGTAAAATCCCCATTTATATATTGTTTTATGAGTATGCATCAGACTTAATGTTTTACCAAATACTCTATTTGTAAGACAATATACTTAATTGAATGTTCAATTGTTTAAAAAAATTTTTTAAGGATTAAAATGTTAATAATTACAGGTTTTTTTTCTTCAATACTGGCACTGATCTTTTATAAGCTCTCAATCAATGTAATTAAGTTAAGAAGAAAATATAAGATTTCTTTAGGGTCATCAAAAAAACATAGGGACTTAGAGCAAGCAATACGAGCACATGGAAACATGAGTGAGTTTCTTCCCATTGGTTTAATTTTATTAGCTTGTTTAGAAGTTAATCACATTCCAAAAATCATTGTTTTTATTTGTGGCCTTTTCTTCTTAGTTGGGAGATATCTTCATGCAACCTCTTTTTTAAAAGAAGAAATAAATTCATCCCATCGTGTATTAGGCATGAAAATAACGCATTGGAGTATTGTATTAATGGCTATTTTAAACATAATCACCGTGCTTGTTCGTTTAATTTTATAAAAGCTAATCTTAAATACAAATAATATTAATTCGTATTAACAGGTTATCTTTCTAATTGTGTTTTAATCTAGTTCTAAATTTTTTTAGGAAAACACTTATGAAAAAAGAAAAAATAATTGAGTCATTAAATCAAATTCTTGAGATGGAACTTGCAGGCGTTGTTCGATATACTCATTATGCATTAATGGTATGTGGATATAGCAGAATACCCATTATAGGCTGGTTAAGGGGTCAAGCAACCGAATCACTAGATCATGCTAATCAAGCAGGTGAATTAATTACTACCCTCGGCGGTCACCCATCACTTGGAATAGGTCCTTTATTAGAATCTCATAACCATGATATTGGTAATATTTTAAGAGAATCACTTGAACATGAACTTGCCTCTCTTGAATGCTATAAAGACCTACTTAAATTAGTGGAGGGAGATTCTGTGATGCTTGAAGAATATGCCAGAACAATGATCCACACTGAAGAAATGCATTTAGGTGAAGTAGATAAAATGTTACGAACTCCAGGTGATGTAGAGCCATTTAATAAATGAAATTTGACTTAGAAGTGGATGCTATTGGTTTAAAATGCCCTCTCCCAATACTGTATTGTAAGAGAGGGCTTAATAGCATACAAGATAATCAAATTATTAAAATCAAAACCACTGATAAAAGTGCTCTTGATGATTTTAAATCTTTCTGTGAGAAGACTGGCCATCAATTACTTAGCCATGTTAAAGAAAACGATGTAACCGTTTTTTATATTAAGAGATTAACTTTGTAGTTTTTTTAGTTGTTGAATAAGCTTATCTTTATGTTGAGAAAATGTATTTAATCTCTCCTTTTCTTGCTCAAGAATCTCCCTAGGGGCTTTCTTTACAAAATTCTCATTTTTAAGCTTTGCATTTGATTTATTTAGATCGATATCTATTTTTTCAATTTCTTTTTCAAGCCTTTTGGCTTCTGACTTTTTATCCACCTCAATATTTAGCATGAGCTTGTAATCATTTATGATCGCTACAGGAGCTTCTTTTTTTGGGAGTTCAGATGTTATTTCTGCTTCTGATAACTTTCCTAAATTAATAAGATAAGGTAAAAATAGTCTAAGCTCTTTTTCATTACCTGTAAGTGCTAATGGAATTTTATTCGCAGGTGAAAGATTCATTTCACCTCTAAGACTCCGAACATTGTCAATTAATTTTTTTAATGTATTTACCCACTCTATAGAATTCTCATCAATTTTCTCTTCCCTTGAAATAGGAAAACTTTCAAGAGTTATTGACTCGTTATCCTTTTTTATTAATGGAATAATGATCTGCCATATTTCCTCTGTAATAAATGGCATTACTGGATGAGTCATTCTCAAAATTGATTCTAAGCTGGATAGTAAAGTTCTTCTTGTTGCTCTCTTCTCAGAATCGTTACCTTGTTGAATTTGAACTTTAGCAAACTCCAAATACCAATCACAATATTCATCCCAGATAAATTGATAAAGTTCTTGAGCAACTAAATCAAATCTATATTCACTATATGCTTTCTCGATATTAGTTAAAGTTTGTTGTAGCTTACTTACAATCCATCTATCAGGTTGAGAAAAACTTAAATAACCTTCTACACATTTTCCAAAACCATTGTCTTCATCATCGCAATTCATCAATACAAATCTTGATGCATTCCACAATTTGTTACAAAAATTACGATAGCCTTCACATCTTTGTAAATCAAACTTAATGTCCCTACCAGGACTTGCTAAACTTGCAAAAGTAAATCTCAAGGCATCTGTACCAAAAGATGAGATGCCATTGGGAAATTCTTTAGTTGTCTTTTTAATAATAGATTCAGCTTGTTTTGGATTCATTAGGCCTTGAGTTCTTTTTTTCAAGAGATCATCAAGAGAAATGCCATCGATTAAATCAATGGGATCAAGGACATTGCCTTTTGATTTGCTCATTTTTTGTCCATCCTGGTCTCTGATCAATCCATGAACATAGACATGTTTAAATGGTATTTTATTTGTGACATATTTCGTCATCATTACCATCCTAGCTACCCAGAAAAATATAATATCAAAACCTGTAACGAGCACGGAAGAAGGTAAGTACCTATCAAGCGCTGGGTTAGATTTTTTTGGGTATTCAGGTGTCCAATCTAATGTTGTGAATGCCCACAGGGCGGATGAAAACCAAGTATCTAGAACATCATTATCTCTTTTCAAAGAACCTTTATAGCCCTTTTTCTTAGCTAACTCAGATGCTTCTTCAAACGAATGTGCAACAAAAACCTCTTGATTCTCTCCATACCAAGCAGGTATTTGATGGCCCCACCAAAGTTGACGTGATATGCACCAATCTTGGATATTTTCTAACCATTGATTGTAAGTGTTCACCCAATTATTTGGATAAAATTTAATTTCACCTCTATCTACTAAATCTAGTGCCTCTTGTGCAATACTTTTCCCATCTGAACCAGATGGTTTTGTCATGGATACATACCATTGATCAGTTAACATTGGTTCGATTATTGAGTTAGTCCTATCTCCTCTTGGAACTTTTAATTTATGTTTTTTTATACTATCAAGGTATTTTTTTTCCTTTAAATCTTCAATAATTTTTTTTCTAGCTTCAAAACGATCTAAGCCCTCATAAAGCTTTGTTCCATTTTCATTAATATGGCCATCAAGAGTTAAAATATTTATTATTGGTAAATCATGCCTTATCCCAACAGCATAATCATTAAAGTCATGTCCTGGGGTAACTTTAACAATTCCTGTTCCAAATGTTGGGTCAACATAATCATCTGCAATTATTGGAATCTCTTTATCAATAAGCGGAATTAAAACTGTTTTACCTATAAACTTTTTATATCGATCATCTTCTGGATGAACCATTAAGGCAGAATCACCCAACATTGTTTCTGGTCTTGTTGTAGCAATAGTAAGATGATTCTTTTCATTCTTAAGTGGATAATTAATTTGCCATAAAAAGCCATCTTCTTCTTCTTGAATAACCTCTAAATCAGATACAGCGGTTTGAAGTGTGACATCCCAATTAACTAGTCTTTTCCCTCGATAAATCAAACCATCTTGATACAATTTAACAAAAACTTCAGTGACACTTTTTGATAGGCCTTCATCCATTGTAAATCTTTCTCTTGACCAATCTGGTGAAGTACCTAATCGACGCATTTGTTGTGTGATTTTACCTCCTGAGTCCTTCTTCCACTCCCAAACTTTTTCAATAAATTTTTCTCTTCCTAAATCATGTCTTGAAATACCTTTTTGATCTAATTGCCTCTCAACTACAATTTGAGTTGCAATTCCTGCATGATCAGTCCCAGGTTGCCATAAAGTGTTTTCTCCCTTCATTCTATGATATCTAGTAAGCATATCCATGAGTGTTTGATTAAATCCATGGCCCATATGAAGAGTGCCCGTTACATTTGGGGGTGGTAATAAAATTGAAAAAGAATTTGGTTTAGACTCATCATCCCCAATTTTGTAGTAATCGTTTGACTCCCAATATTGGTACCATTTGGTCTCGATATCAATTGGTGAAAATGATTTGGATAATTCTTTTTTCATAAAACTAAGTTAGGGATTTAAGTTTTTAATTTTACCATGGGTCTAGGTTTAACTTTTTTTAAAATAGCTATTTAAGAACAAATATCACAAAGGTTATCTTTTTGGATTTTCAAAGTCTTAAAATTGGTATCTTTATGGTTTATTAACAATAATTTTCCAGTTAGTGAAGTTCCAATATTTAATAGTACCTTTATCGCCTCTCCTGCTTGAATTGACCCAACTAACCCTACCAAAGGAGAAAAAACTCCGTGATCAGAACATTTTAAATTTTGTTCTTCATCAGCGCTCGGAAAAAGGCAGTTGTAACAAGGTGAAGTTTTAGCTCTAAAATCAAAAACAGACACTTGGCCATCAAATTTTATTGCTGCTCCTGAAACTAAAGGTAACTTTAAATCATAAGCAATTTTATTTAGTGCATAACGCGTCTCAAAGTTATCAGAGCAATCTAATATGATATCTACCTCTTTTGCTATGACTTTAACTTCCTCAAGATTCAATTGGTTCTTTATTGATCTTACTTTGATATCTGAGTTAATTTTACTAATGGTTACTTTTGCAGATTCAGCTTTATTTTTACCAATTGATTTCTCATTATGAACAATTTGACGTTGTAAATTTGATAAATCAACATCATCAAAATCACAAATTGTAATCTTACCTATCCCTGATGCTGCCAAATAAATTGCAACAGGTGAACCTAAACCACCTGCGCCTATTATTAAACAATGACTTTGAAGTAACTTTTTTTGACCTTCAAATTCTATTTCTGGCAACAAAATATGTCGACTATATCTTTCCAGGTCTTTGTCTTGCATATTTATTTACTATTATCAAAATTATAAAGAGTATTTCACAACTAGAAACAAGAAACAAATTGGGGTGGCTGATGGGGCTCGAACCCACGACAACTGGAATCACAATCCAGGGCTCTACCAACTGAGCTACAGCCACCATAAGATTGGCCTGCCCGACAGGATTCGAACCTGTGACCCTCTGCTTAGAAGGCAGATGCTCTATCCAGCTGAGCTACGGGCAGCTAACTAAATTATAGTAAAGCATTTTTACGGGCTTGCATTTACTTTTTTTTATATGGTCGGGGTGGAGAGATTCGAACTCCCGACATCCTGCTCCCAAAGCAGGCGCGCTACCAGGCTACGCTACACCCCGAACGCGCAAATATAGCGTAAATAAGGCTTTCGGTCAAATTTTATATTAAAAGATAGTATATATTTTGGCTTATGTTCTGATAATATATATTGTTTATTTAATGAAGGTATTTTTAAGATATGGTTGCAAAAATTATTGATGGTAATGCTATTTCCAAAGAATGTTTAAGTTTACTCAAAGAAGAGATTCAACAAAGAAAAAATGAAGGAATTAGGCCACCTTGCCTTGCTGTAATTTTGGTGGGTGATGATCCTGCTTCTTCTATTTATGTAAATAAAAAGAAATCTGCATGTGAAAACGTTGGAATAAAATCTGTCTCTCATCATTTACCCTCTAATACAACTCAATCAGATTTAAACGATTTAATTAATACACTCAACAAAAATAAAGATGTTGATGGAATTCTTGTACAATCTCCATTGCCAAAAAATCTCAATGAAGAATTGATAATTGAACTCATCAGCCCAAATAAAGATGTTGATGGTTTTCATCCTTTTAATATAGGCTCTCTTGCCATACGACAACCAAGATTAAGATCTTGTACACCTTATGGTGTTATAAAAATGCTCAAAGC
>JABBAU010000070.1 GCA_018607785.1 Methylobacillus sp. | reverse complement strand
TATATAGCATTCCCTATGATTCATCAATAGTCTAAGTTGTTGTTTATAAATAATATTTAAAATAATAAAAGTTATATAAGCCTAACTTTTATGATTTGAGGTGCCTTGTGTTCAAGGTTTTTTTTAATTCTTTTTCGCTTATTTGTGGGATAAATAACTGGATAAAGTCTGAGGTAAATTTTCTTAAAAAATTATCTCTTCTAATCCCTATATAAGTCGTACTTAAGGGAAATAAATGACTAACATCTCTACTGACTAATGGTAGGTCATTAGCTGGATCGTAGGCCATCTCAGCAATTAACCCGATACCCATATTAAGGCTTACATATGTTTTGATAACATCTGCATCAATGGCGGTCAACATTACCTTTGGCTCTATATTTGCATTTTTAAAGACCTCAGACACTATTGTACTTCCCGTGAAGGCATAGTCATAAGTTATCATCGGGAAAGATGCTAATGTCTCCAGAGATATATGCTTAATTCTAGTTAGCGGATGATCTTTTGGCATGACCACACATCGATTCCAATGGTAGCAAGGAATAGTAAATATATTTTCATTCAGACTTATAGATTCTGTTGCAATACCTACATCTGCTTCACCTTTAATAATCTGATCGGTAACTTGCGATGGATTTCCTTGGTGAATATTTAAATTAATTTTTGGATATTTTTTAACAAACTCTTCTACGACTTTTGGTAATTTATATCTTGCTTGGGTATGTGTTGTAGCAATAGTAAAAGTGCCTTGATCTTTTTCTGCATACTCCTCTGAAACGACTTTTATATTTTTAGTCTCTTGAAGTATAGCTTCTATAGAAGCTAACACTGTTTCTCCTGGCTCAGTTAGACCTGTAAGCCTTTTACCATTTCTTCGAAAAATTTTAATACCAATCTCCCTCTCGAGGAGTTTAATCTGCTTACTTACCCCAGGTTGGGATGTGTTTAAAGTCTCTGATGCTTTTGAGATATTAAAATTAGATTGAACAATTTGAAAAATACATCTAAGCTGCTGTAATTTCATATAATTAAAAGTTATATTATTAGAATTTTATATTATTTAATAATATATTAAAAACTGTTATATTGCATGAAAATTTTTAAATTTCTGCAAGTTAAATTTATCGTGCTTTTTGAATATATCATTTCTGGTTTTTTAGTTGGAACACTTGTAGGATTAACTGGTGTTGGTGGTGGCTCACTTATGACGCCATTGCTTGTATTATTTTTTAAATTTCCAACCGCTGTCGCCGTTGGGACAGACCTATTGTACGCAGCCATTACTAAATCTGCAGGAGCGATTTCTCACCATAAATTAGGTAATGTTGATTGGAAGATTGTAAAAAATCTCTTGTTCGGTAGTTTACCCGCATCATACCTTGTCACCCATCACCTAAAAGAAATTGACCTTTACTCACTTCAAAATGTGGAAATAATAAATACATCTCTTGGTATAGCCCTATTCTTAACTTCAATAGCCGTTTTATTTCAGCCTATTATTGTAAAAAAATCGGTTAAACAAAAATTAAAAACAAATCTAAATATAAGTATTCTTACCATTATATTAGGCTTTTTTTTAGGAGTGGTTGTTACATTGACCTCGGTAGGTGCAGGAGCAATTGGAGTAACTGCTCTGCTGTTACTCTATCCAAAACTACAAATTAAAAAAATTATTGGCACTGATATCGCACATGCTGTTCCATTAACTCTTTTTGCAGGAATTGGTCACTTCAATTTAGGAACAGTCGATATAAATTTATTAATAGCTTTACTTATTGGGTCTGTTCCTGGTGTCTTAATTGGAAGTAAGCTCAGCTCAAGAATAGATGAAAAATTTTTACGACTGATATTGGTTATAATTCTACTTATAGTGGGTATGCAATTAATTTTTAAAGGTAATTATGTATAAGTACGATACATTAGATCAAACTCTAGTAAATGAGCGAGTTGCACAATATGAGGGTCAACTCACCCGTTTTTTGAACAAAGAATTGACGGAAGAGGAATTTAGGCCACTTAGGCTTCAAAATGGTCTTTACATTCAAAGACACGCACCGATGCTGAGAGTAGCAATACCTTATGGTTTGTTATCCTCCTCACAACTAATAAAACTCGCTGATATTGCAGATAAATTTGATCGAGGTTACGGACATTTTAGTACACGACAAAATATTCAATTTAATTGGCCTAAGTTAGAGGATACCCCCAAGATTTTAAAAGAACTTGCCAAAGTTGAAATGCATGCCATTCAAACGTCAGGCAACTGCATTAGAAATATTACAACCGATCAATTTGCAGGGGTTGCGCCGGATGAAATCATTGACCCAAGATATTTAGCCGAAATTATTAGGCAGTGGAGTACTTTTCACCCAGAATTTGCTCTCCTTCCTAGGAAATTTAAAATTGCAATTACTGGTTCATCAAAAGACCGCGCAATTGTTCAAGCTCATGATATAGGACTTGAGATCTTTGCTAATAATAAAAACGAAATGACAGTTAAGGTTTGGGTAGGCGGTGGTCTTGGAAGAACACCAATTTTAGGCTCTGTTATTAAAGAGAGTTTATCCTGGAAGCATATGCTTACCTATTGCGAGGCGATACTTAGAATCTATAACCTTTACGGCCGAAGAGATAATATGTACAAAGCTAGAATTAAGATTTTAGTTAAATCGCTAGGGATTGAGAAATTTAAGCAATTAGTTGACAAGGAATGGGAGACAATAAAAGATGGTCCAAATACATTAGATGAATTAGAAATTAATCGGGTTAAAGCATTCTTTTCAGAACCAAACTACAAGTCTCGAGGCACTGATGAGCTCAGTAAATATACCGATAATAAACAATTTTCACAGTGGTTGCTTAGATGTACTCATAAGCATAAAAAATTGGGCTATAGGTCAGTCACTCTATCTCTCAAGAGCAATGAACAGGCACCTGGTGATGCGACATCAGACCAAATGAGGTCGGTAGCCGAACTTGCAGAGCAATACAGCTTTGGTGAAATTCGAGTTTCTCACGAACAAAATTTAATTTTAGCTGATGTATTAGAAGACGATCTCTTCGAGCTTTGGGAGAAAGCAAAGGTACAAAAGCTAACCACGCCAAACATTGGTTTACTGACTGACATTATATGTTGCCCTGGTGGGGATTTTTGTTCTTTAGCTAATGCAAAGAGCATACCTATTGCAAAATCTATTCAAGATATTTTTGATGATATGGATTATCTCCATGATATTGGGGAGATAAATTTAAATATTTCTGGTTGTATGAACGCTTGCGGACATCATCATGTTGGGCATATAGGCATATTAGGAGTCGATAAAGATGGGAGTGAGTGGTATCAAGTAACTTTAGGTGGTAATCAAGGAAACTTTGCCAGTATCGGAAAAGTAATTGGGCCATCATTTTCCGAAGAAGAGATGCCTGAAGTAATTAAAAAAATTATAGGCACTTATGTTAGTAATCGACATCCTGATGAAAATTTCATCGACTGTGTTTCAAGAATTGGTATTGATCCTTTTAAAAAAGAAGTTTACGGAGAGAAGGGAAAAAAATAAATGAGTTCTCAGTTAATTTTAAATAATCATATTGCAAATGACGAATGGCAATTGATAGAGCCACCTAAAGCTCAAGAAGAGGTAAAAAAACAAGCAGGTAAGGTTGTTATTTTTAAAATAACAGGTGAGGCTTCATTAAATCAAGACCAGATAGAAAAAACTACCTTTCCCAAAAGTGGAAAAATTATACTTCCTATCCAAGTGCTTTTACATCATCAAAAGGCTTTGATGGATAGGATAGCAAAAAAAGAAATAGGAATTTGGATTGAAACACATGAAGAAATCAATAGTTTCATTGATAAGATAGATGATATTAACAAATTTTCTTTAATTTCAGTAAACGTTAGAAAATTTGCTGACGGTAGAATTTTTTCAATTGGTAATATGCTAAGGATGAAATATAAATTTAAAAATGAGCTCAGAGCTATTGGTGACGTGTTAAGGGATCAACTTTTTTTCTTAAAAAGGTCAGGCTTCAACAGCTTTCTTATTAGAAAAGACAGAGATGCTAACGATGCCATATTGGGACTCACTGATTTTTCAACGCCCTATCAAGGTGCTGTTGATCAACAAAAACCCGCATGGAAAATAATTAAAAGATGACTGATTTAGAAAAACTAAATAAAGAATTTAGAAAAAAAAATCCAGAAGAAACGATAAGTTGGGCCCTAAAAAACTCAAAGAACCCTATTCTTACAACAAACTTTAGACCTTATGAGATTGCAATTATTCATTTATGTACACAACTCATGCCTGACCTGAAGATTGTTTGGTGTGATTCAGGCTACAACACAAAAGCTACTTATGTATACGCTGAAAAAGCTATCAAAGAACATAATTTAAATATTAAGTTATATATACCAAAACATACTTCTGCCTTTAGAGAAGCTACTATGGGCAAAATGCCGGAAATTAACGACCCAAGACATGAGCAATTCACTGAAGAAGTAAAGCTTGAACCATTCAGAAGAGCAATGAAAGAAATTGAACCAGATTTATGGATTACAAATTTGAGGACAGGTCAAACAAGCTTTCGAGATGAATTAAATATCTTTAATAGGACTGAAGCTAACTTATTAAAAATAAGCCCTTTTTACTATTGGGCAGATAAAGACCTTGATGATTATATGGAAAAATATAATTTAACAAATGAATATGATTATTATGACCCAACAAAGGTTGATGAAAAACGTGAGTGTGGGCTTCATAATAGAGAGGGAAAATAATGAAAGGCAAACTAAGTCACCTAGATTGGCTGGAGTCAGAAGCAATACATATTATGAGAGAGGTTGCTGGTCAGTGTGCTAACCCAGTTTTACTTTTTTCTGGAGGAAAAGATTCTCTTTGTCTTCTTAGGATTGCAGAAAAAGCTTTTCGGCCTGGTCGCTTTCCTTTTCCCTTAATGCATATTGACACGGGTCATAACTACCCTGAGGTAATAAACTTTAGGGATAATAAAACTAAGGAGCTTGGAGAGAGATTGATTGTTGCTTCTCTTGAAGAATCCATGGCTAAAGGAACGATTGTATTAAAATCTGCAGATGAACCAAGAAATAAATATCAATCTATTACGTTACTTGAAGCTATTGAAGAAAATGGATTCGATTGTTGCATAGGTGGTGCAAGAAGAGATGAAGAAAAGGCAAGGGCAAAAGAAAGAATCATGAGCTTTCGCGATGAATTTGGGCAGTGGGATCCAAAAAATCAAAGGCCAGAGTTATGGAATTTGTATAATGCAAAGGTTCATAAGGGTGAGAATATTAGAGCCTTCCCTATTTCAAACTGGACTGAAATGGATGTATGGCAGTACATTGAGAAGGAAAAATTAGAACTTCCTAGCATTTACTTTGCCCACAAAAGAGATGTCGTGAAAAGAAATGGCGCTATTGTTCCTATAACTGAGGTTACACCGGCAGCTTCGGATGAAGAAGTTGAAAACATGATGGTTAGATTTAGAACGGTTGGTGATATTACATGCACCGCACCCGTTGCAAGTAATGCAGATTCTGTTGAAAAAATAATTATAGAAACTGCTTCAACGTTAATTACTGAAAGAGGTGAAACTCGATTAGATGATCAAGTTTCGGAAGCCTCAATGGAGCAGAGAAAAAAAGAAGGTTACTTTTAATGAATGATACAAATCAAAATAATACAGTTCTTAGGTTCATGACATGTGGAAGTGTAGATGATGGAAAAAGCACTCTGATTGGAAGACTTCTTTATGATACCAAGACCATACTTACAGATACCTTGAGTCAAATTGAAAAAACTTCAAAGAAAAAAGGCATGTCAGCACTTGATTTATCTTTAATCACTGATGGACTTCAAGCCGAAAGAGAGCAAGGAATCACGATTGATGTTGCTTATCGATATTTCAGCACAGGAACTAGAAAATACATTATTGCCGATGCACCTGGACATGAGCAATACACACGGAATATGGTGACTGCAGCTTCAACTGCTCAACTTGCAATTATTCTAGTTGATGCTCGCAAAGGAATGCTCACTCAAACCCGAAGGCATTCTTACCTCACAAAGTTAGTTGGGATTAAACATATCATTGTTGCAATTAATAAAATGGATTTAGTAGATTACAGCGAGGAAGAATATAAAAATATTTGTAATGAATATAAATCATTTGCATCAGCTATTAAATTAGAAGAGCCAAATGTTGATATTAAGTTTGTTCCAATGTCAGCATTGAATGGAGACATGATTGTCGATAGAGGTAGATCACTAAGTTGGTATAAAGGGCCCACACTTTTACAAATTCTTGAAAAAATTGATACGACTGAAAAAACAAATAGTTCATTTTTAAGATTTCCTGTTCAATTTGTTTGTCGGCCCAGAGATTCATCCAATGAAAAACTTCATGATTTTAGGGCCTTTATGGGGCGAGTTGAATCGGGGCTGATGAAGATTAACGATAAAATAAAAGTACTTCCATCTAATCATGAATCTAGTATTAAAGAAATAAGAATTGGAGATAAAATAATTACTGAAGCACATGCCGAACAATCCGTAACCGTCTCTCTCAATGATGAAATTGATATTTCGAGAGGTGATATGCTTATTCATGAGGATGATACTTTAGAAGGATCTAAAAGCTTTACTGCGAATGTTTGTTGGCTATCTGAAACAAATCTTACTCCAAATAGGACTTATTTAATTATGCATACCTCACGCTCATCTAAAGCAAGAATTTCAAGTATTAATAATAAAATAAACATTAATACATTAGAAACAGAGCAAGCAGTTGAGCTTAAAACCAATGATATTGCAAATATCAAATTTAAATTAGCGCAACCACTTGTCCTTGATAAGTATTCTCAAAATAGAAATACAGGTTCATTCATCATAGTTGATGAAACAACCTTTCATACGGTTGGTGCAGGCATGATTGAAACCATAGAATAATTTATAAAATTAATTTAAAATTCAACATTAATTTAAGGAATATAAAATGACGTATGTAGTTACTCAAAGTTGTATCAAATGTAAATATACAGACTGTGTAGATGTCTGTCCTGTGGACTGCTTTGTTGAAGGACCTAATTTTTTAGCAATAGACCCTGAAGAGTGTATTGACTGTACATTATGCGTGGCTGAGTGCCCAGTTGAAGCTATTTATGCAGATGATGATGTTCCAGAAGATCAACAAGAATTTATTGAAATCAATGAAAGATTGTCCAAAGTCTGGCCAATCATAACATCAAGAAAAGATCCATTACCTGAAGCCGAAGAGTTTTCAACTAAAACAGATAAACGATCATTACTGATTGAAGAAATAGAATAAAGATTA
>JABBAU010000060.1 GCA_018607785.1 Methylobacillus sp. | reverse complement strand
TAGCTGACTACAATTTACTCTACAACACTTTATCTTTTGCAATCGCCACATTTGGGGCGAGCACTGTCTTCTTTTTTTGTCAGAGATCACAAGTTGCACCTGCTTATAAAACAGCCTTAACTCTGGCTGGTTTAGTTTGCCTGATCGCGCTTTATCATTATTTGAGAATATTTGAGAGCTTTAATGAAGCCTATGTAGTTATTAATGGGGTAATTACAGAAACAGGTGGGCAGTTGAATGTAAGTTATCGTTATGTTGGATGGCTTCTCACCGTGCCGTTGCTATTACTTGAACTTGTCTTGGTCATAAGATTAACAAGAGAAGAGACCTTTTCTTTGGGCACTAAGTTAACTATTGCAGCAATTATTATGGTGCTCTTAGGATACTCTGGTGAAGGGTTAGTTAATGCTGATCAATTACATGAGAGATGGATATATTGGTCACTTGCAATGTTTCCTTTTTTATTCATTCTCTATAACTTAATCATAAAATTAAAAAATCCTATTTCGAAACAACCAAAAAATGTTCAAAGCTTAGTGAGTAATTCAAGGTGGTTGCTAATTGGATCTTGGACAATTTACCCTATTGTTTACCTTCTTCCAATATTTGATCCAAGCGCATCCTATGTAAATTTACAGGTTGGCTATACGGTTGCAGATATCTTATCAATCGCCTCATTTGGTATTATGATTTATTTAATCGCTCAAAGAAAATCAGATATTGGAGCATAAAAACCAATTTTAAAAAAATCTATTATGAAAAAACATTGGGATGATTTTTTTGTGCCCCCTGAGGCGGATGAATTTTTAGATAAAGTTAAAATTGATTTTGCAGAAAGCTTTGAAGTTGATGATCAATTTTTATCTGCATGGCTGTCACATCACGGTGAATCTCAAGGGAAATGGTTAAGAGCCAGACTCGCACTCGCGACAGGTGGGTTATTAGGCATTTCATCTCAAACCTATATCAACTGGGCAGTCGTTTGTGAGTTAATTCATAGTGCATCTCTGCTCCATGACGATATATGTGATCAGGATGATCTGAGACGAGGACAAACAAGCTTATGGAAAGAGTTTGGGATATCTGCTGCTATCTGTACGGGTGATTACTTAATTGCTGAGGCTTTCAGAAAAATCACAGAAATTGATCAAGGCTGGCACCAAACTATATTATTGAAGTTACTCTCTTGTTCAGTCAAAGAAATAATTTTCGGGCAATCGAAGGATATAAGTATTAGCCCTTATGAAATGACATGGGATCAATATATAAAAATGGCGACGCATAAAACAGCGCCTTTTATCTCACTTCCAATGATGGGTATGTTTGAATGTAAGGAATGTTCAACAGGAGAATGTGAAGGACTTCAGAAGTCCTCTAATATCCTTGGGCTTTCTTATCAGTGGCTAAATGACTTAGAAAATTTAATTGGAATCGATCAAGATAAATGTACCGATATATATAAAAATCATCCAAATGGGATGTTAATAAATATCTTAAAAAATCTCGAGGAATCAAAAAAAATAGAAATTATCCAAGACCCGCCCAGTCTTACTAAGTATTTAAGTGATAATGAATTTAAAAATCAAATAGGTATGATCAAAAATTTATTAAATGAAGCGAAAGATGAATTTCATAGAGTACCCAAAGTCATTGAACCTGTATTAATGTCAATATACAACGAAATTAACTTTAGAATGAATAATTTAAATAAGGCTAAACAATGAGTCAGGTTGCAGTAATTGGGGGTGGTTTTGGGGGTATAGCATCTGCTCTTAGGCTTCGAGCCAAAGGTAACAATGTGATTCTTTTTGAGAGGCTGAATGCATTAGGTGGTCGTGCGCAAGTATTCAAAAAAAATAACTATATTCATGATGCGGGTCCAACCGTTATTACAGCACCTTATTTATTTTATGAATTATTTGAATTATTTGGCGAAAAGCTTGATGATCATTTGGATTTCAGATCGCTTGACCCTTGGTACCGTTTTAACTTCCATGACCAAACACAATTTGACTATGGTCCTAATCGAGAGGAAATGCTTACTCAAATTGAGAAAATTTCACCAGAGGATGTTGATGGTTATTTAAAAATGCTTAAAGAGGCAAACGCAATATTTGAATTAGGCTATCAAAAATTAGCTGGCCACCCCTTTCACAAAATATTTACGATGATTAAATATGCACCTGCAATAATTAAAATGAGAGGATATGAATCTGTATACACCTTTGTATCAAGATACTTAAAACATCCCAATTTAAGGCAAGCCTTTTCAATTCAACCGCTTTTGGTTGGAGGCAACCCATTTCAGACCTCCTCTATTTATGCCCTCATTCACTCCCTGGAACAGAAATGGGGTATTTACTTCTGCATGGGTGGGACAGGTAAGCTTGTTCACGAATTAGAAAAGCTTATGTTACGTCATGATATAAAAATAAAATATCAACATGATGTTGAGCACTTATCAACTAAAAATAATAAAATTTCAGAAATTCATTTTACAAATGGCCATACTCAAAAGTCTGATCTTGTGATAAGCAATGCTGATCCCATCCAAGTCTCAAATGAACTTATTGGAAGAAAAAAAATATCATTTCATAATGCATTCGTAAATAAATTTGCTAAACATTCTATGGGACTTTTTGTCTTATTTTTTGGATCAATTAAACAGTATAGTAATGTTGCTCACCACACGATCTGGATGGGACCAAGATATAAAGAGCTCCTCGAAGATATCTTTGATCACCATAAACTAGCAGATGATTTCTCTATTTATCTCCACAGACCGACCTGTACTGATTCATCTTTTGCCCCAAAAGGACAGGATAGTTATTACGCTCTTGTGCCCGTCCCAAACTTAAAAGGAAAACAGAATTGGGATAAAATTAAGGAACAGTTTTCAGATAAAATTCTTGAAGCACTAGACAAAACTATCATGCCAGGCATTAAAGAAAATGCCCGAGATATTTTTTCAATGACACCAAACGATTTTAAATCTAACTATAGAACTCCATATGGAAGTGGCTTTTCAATAGCACCCATTTTGAGGCAATCGGCATGGTTTCGAACCCATAACCAAGATGATAAATATAAAAATTTATTTTATGTCGGTGCAGGCACACACCCAGGTGCAGGAGTCCCTGGCGTTATCAATTCAGCTAAGGCTGTTGAAAAGATTCTATACCCATGAGTAATTATGCAAATGTCATGCAAAAGCATGGTAAAACATTTTTTTGGGCATCGTGGTTCTTAGACAAACCTACAGCGAATAAATTATTTGCTGTGTATGCATTGTGTCGTAGATTGGATGATCTGGTAGATACATCAAATAGAAATACTAAGACTAGAGAGGAATTATCTAAATTAATCTCATCTGCGAGCAATAATCAACGTAATAAGAATTTAGAGGAATTTAGGAATATTGATAGCAACCTCATCCCAAGACAAGATATTATCAATGAATTCCTTAAGGGACAACTAAGTGATCTAGACTTCAAACAACCTAAAGATCTTAGCCAGCTATTAAAGTATTGTTACCGTGTCGCGGGTGTTGTTGGTTTGATGATTTGTGATGTTTTAGGTATTCATGATGCAAAATTAAGATACTTCGCTATTGATTTCGGAATTGCAATGCAACTTACAAATATATGTCGTGACATAAATGAAGATGCTCAAATTGATCGAATATATCTTCCAAAAAATGAAACCGCCTCCCTTAAAATAAATAATTTTAAAAATCCATCAAAAACTGACCTAATGATAATAAATAGCACTAGAGATAAACTAATAAAATTAGCTGATAGTTATTATGAAAGTGGTGTTTTTGGTATAAATCAACTACCAAAAAAAATAAAAAGGTCATTTATGGTGGCATCAAATATTTACCAAGGTATAGGACATAAAATAATCCAAAAAAAAATTTCTTTTAACGAGCAAAGAGTATTTCTTAAAAATTATGAAAAGCTCAAATTAACGATTAAAACATTATTGAAACTTTCAAAAGACTTTGACATACCATTACATGAAAGAAAATTACATGCATCACTTGGTAATCTCCCGGATACAAATTTTTAATGATAAAAGAATATGACATCACCGTAATTGGGGCAGGACTCTCAAGCCTCATGTTCTTATCAAAGATACTTAAAAATAAACCTAAATTATCGATCCTGGTTATAGAGCAAAAAAAATCGATTGATCACAGTCAATCCTTTTGTGTTTGGGAAGGCCCTGGATTAATTGATATTGAGAAAGAATATAAATTAAAATCAAAATACCGATGGAATAAAATATTAATTGAGGGCAATGGTGAAAAAATAAAAAAAGATATAAGCCCTTATCGCTATGTTCATCATGATGGATACTCAACCCTTAAGTCACTGACAAGACAAGTAAAAGGAAAAATAAAAATTCTTTATGGAATTAAAGTTCAAAAGGTTAATGAGCTAGAAAAAAAAGTTCAGGTAATAAGCTCACAGGGTACTTTTTTATCAAACTATCTACTTGATAGTAGACCTAAAATAAGTAAGAGTGAAATTAAATCCGAATACATTCAACAAGCATTTATTGGAAATGTAATTGAAGTTAATTCAGATAATTTTAATAATTCTGAGGCAACTATAATGTCTTTTTCAAAAAATAAAAATGAAACCGAGTTTATTTACCAGTTACCTTTTACTAAAAAAAGAGCGCTTGTTGAAACTACCGTATTTTCTAGTAATCCTAATTTAAAGAAACTACAAACAAAACATATAAAAAATTTAAAGAAATATGGTTCTTACAAAATACTCCGAAGTGAAAAGGGTATTATCCCTATGGCATTAATAGAGGCACAAACAAGCGAAAGGATCATTAAGATTGGTACTGCTGCTGGCATGGTAAGGGCGTCATCTGGCTACTCAATGAGAAAAATTGCAAATTGGATTTCAGATAATAAAGGTAAATCTTTAAAGAAAAATAATTTATTTTCTTTTAGATATAAGTCAAATCCATCACTGGACTTTTTTGATAGAATTTTCTTAAGGGTTATTAAAGACCACCCGGACAAAAGCCCTGACTTATTTATCAAACTTTTTAGCAAATCAAATCATAAATCACTTATTAAATTTTTATCAGACAAGCCATCATGGCTTGATATCATAAATATTATTTTAAGCATGCCTAAAAATCTAATGATCAAGGGACTTTTGAAGAAGAAATGACTAAGGTATCAAAACATCAACTGTTCGTTATAATTGTCGGCTTAGCAATATTATCCTTATCTTTTTCCCTAGCCCCATCTGGGTATTTAAATTTCGATATGCTCTCACAAGCAAACCCTATTCTTTTAATTTCGTTTCTTCTAATTAGCACTCTTGGCGTCAGTCATGGTGCATTAGATGGAAAAATTATTTGGGACAGCGGAAGCAAAAAAAATGCCTTCAGACTTTACTTTATTTATATATTAATTTCTTTGTTGGGGCTATGGATATGGTTTCTTTCGCCTACCTTGGGTCTGTTTATTTTGCTGATTATCTCGGTTATTCATTTTGGCCTTTCAGACCTTTTGTACATTGGTAATAAATCTAAATATTTAAAATATAGCTGGGGCCTAGCCATGACTTTTCTGCCCATTTTATTTCATCCATCAAGCGTAAATGAAATATTTTATTTACTTACTAATAGCAATAATATCAACTCTTCATTGAGCTTTTTACAATACTTAAGTTTTATCAATCTAATTTTCTTAACCATTCATATTCTGTTTAACCTTACTAAATCAAAAGATAAAATTTATTTTCTCTTAATGGGGGAGCTCATTGTCATGATTGCATTGGCATACTATCTCCACCCATTAGTATGGTTTGGGTTCTACTTTTGTTTTTTACATGGAATCAGAGCACTAATTAACTACAATTTCAATTTTTCATCAGACATACTTTGGCTGCTTCTCTTCACAGCGCCTATCAGTCTGATTATTATTATTTTAAATTTAGATTTTAACGCTAATGGGTTTTTAGTTGTATTTCCAATTCTGGCATGCCTAACCATTGCGCACATGCTTTTACCAAAAATAATTCAGTTTACAAAAAATAATTAATCTAACACCATAACTCCTGATATAGGTTGTTTGGGTCATAAGTAGCTTTTTGTTTATGAATATTGAAATGCCTGCCTCCGCGAGGATCAGTTCCGTACCCTGCAATATACGCCCAGTTACATTGATTGCTAAAAACATCATAATCAATAAGCTGAGATTCGAACCAGGCTGCCCCTGCCCTCCAGTCGCATGCTAATTCATTAACCAAAAAACTCGCTACAATTTGTCGCATTCTGTTAGAAAGAAAACCCGTCTCGTTTAATTCCTTCATCCCTGCATTTATAAAGTTACTACTGGTTTTACCTTCCCGCCATAACTCGAAATTTTCTGGGGAATGAACAACTTCTCCTTCAGAAAACCCAAGTCCATGCTTATGAAATATTTTTTTTCCATATTTTTTAAAGATTAGCCTAAAGTATTCTCTCCAGAGTAACTCAAAAAATATCCAGTAAGTACTCTCATTTTTATTTATGTTCTCTTCATAATTCAATAGAAAATCATAAGCTTGCCTTGCCGAAACATAACCACATGCTAGCCATGGTGATAATTTGGTAGAAAAATCAATACCCATTAACTCATTTCGTGTTTTTTTATAAGTTGAGGGTTTGTTTGAACTAAAGTAAGACTCAAGGTAAGCAAATCCTTTATCTTCTCCACCGGAAAACCTATTCTCAGAAATAGGAAAAGAACTGTTGGCGTAAGTCTTGATTTTTTCCTCAAAAGTAATCGATTCTTCATCAATAATTGATTTAATTCGATTTATTCTTTCGTTGATGGATAAAGGCTTATTGGGTTTAACTTTTTTTAATTCAATCTGTTTTCTGAAGCTAGTAAATACATCAGGTAGCTCGTCTAAACTAAAGGGAATCTGGTCAGTTAAATACAAACCTGATTGATAGGTCGTGTGTAAATCAATTTTATGCTGCCTTAATTTTTTTTCCTCAACAAGTTCTTCATATGCATCAATAGACTCACAATAAATTCTATCTATTTCAAATTTATCGACTAATTTAAGTAATCTATCAAGCGAATCATCTGAGTAATAATTTAATGAATGTCCATACTCACTGAGTTTATTACTTAATGCACTCAGGCCCTGCGATATAAAAGACCTTCTATGTCGTCCCATGCGGGAGAATTTCCATTCAGTCTCTTTAGAATTTTTTGTATCTTGGATATATATAAATAATAACTCATCAGATGATTCTATAGCATCATTTAATGTGAGGTTATCATTCAATCTCAGATCATTTCTAAACCAATATATCGATTTCATTTGAGCCTATAGCTTCTTAATCAATC
>JABBAU010000041.1 GCA_018607785.1 Methylobacillus sp. | reverse complement strand
GGAGAATATTTTATGATGAGTAAGAAAGTTATTTTAGCTACTTTGGCAATTCCATTTTTAATAGCCTGCAGTAAATCATATGTGGAAGTTGAGCCTGGGTCAGAGAACGTAACAGTGGCTAACACAATTGATCAAAGTAGCTGTACTCTTAAGGCTCAAGTAAAAGTAAGAATGACAGGTTATGCTGAAAGAAGAGACAACTATACAGAGTTAGATCATATCCAGCTTGCTAAAAATGCAGCTGTTGAACAAGGAGGCAATACTATATATCAAATTGATCATCCTGAAGCTGGTAAAGGGACGCAGTCATCTGTTTATCAAATCTATAGCTGTAGTTAAGATTCATTAAAGCTTAACTTGTTAAGCCCAAAGCTTTGTTCGGGTTATACATACTAACCCGAACATCAAAATAAAGAATAATCCTAAAGATAAGCCAAATGTTGAAAACCAGCAAATAGGCACTATGACGCCTGCCACTGCTGACGAGAAAAGCATTTGCATAAAGGCTTGCCCAGATGCCGCAGTTCCTCTTGCTTTTGGAAAACAATCTAGTGCAGCAATTGAAATGATCGGCATTATGGCAGCCATACCAATATTATAAAGTGCTATAAAACCGATATTTACAATTGGATTGTTGTCAAAGAAATAACAAAAAACTACGTTTGAGATTGTAATTAATGCCATCCAAAAATAACCAAACCTTGTCACCTTTGATGGACTAATAACCCCGGCTGTCTTTTTGGCAATAAATGATCCTATTATCATTCCACACACCGTTGGAACAAATAAATATGCAAATTGTTTTTCACTAAATCCCAGTAAATCTATTAAAAAAATAGGGCTTGCTAATACATATAGAAAAAAGGCTGAAAAGTTTGCTGAGATAGATAAAATCAAAAAGATGAACTCTTTATCTTTAAATATTGTTCGGTATCTTTTACTTATTGATTTCAAGTCAAATGGAAGCCTATCTTTAAGTGGCATAGTTTCAGGTAATATTTTTGAACTTAAGAAAATAGCAATTCCAGCATAGAGAGCTAGAAAGATAAATATACTTTGCCACTCATAATCAAGCAAAAAACCTCCAACAATCGGGGCTACAGCAGGTGCAATTCCAAATATAATTTGAATTGTAGCCATTACTCTTTGAGCTTGTGCTCCTTCATATAAATCACGAACCATGGCACGGGCTACAACATTGCCAGCTCCGCCTCCTATACCTTGAAGCGCCCTAAAAAACCATAACTCTTCAACAGAGGTGGATAAAGCACAACCAATTGAAGCAAAAAAGAATAAAGCCAAACCCCACTTAATTGTCGTTATACGTCCAATTGAATCAGAAATGGCACCATGAAATAGTGTCATTACAGTGTAAGGAATTAAATAAAAAGTGAGGCTTTGTTGGACGTAAGACGGCGTTGATAATAAATCAGAGGCAATAATATGAAAGCCAGGGAGGTAGGTGTCAATTGCAAACGGTGCAAGGCTAGCAAGTACAGCAAGCGCGATGACTTTAGGGTTCAGAAAAAGATTCATGCTATTAATTATAGATTAATTAAGGAAGCGCATGAAATTTTGCTAGTCTCTCTTTTTCTTCTCCATCATTAATTCTTTTTGAATTCTTATCAGTTCTAAAAATAATTGGTTGTGCTTTTAATTCAGGATTTTGGGCATCCTTAACTGCTTGCTCAATCACATTTCTATTCGGTGATAGTGAACAAACAGGATCAGCACTTTCTGCATCACCGGTAAGTAAAAATGCTTGGCATCGGCAGCCTCCTAGATCATTTTCTTTCTCTGGACAAGTCCTACAGGGCTCTTTCATCCATGAATCCCCCCTAAACTTATTAAAAGCAGGAGAATCATACCAAGCACCTTTAATATTAGAGTCTTTTACATTAGGGAATTCCATATTAGGGAGAACTCTAGCAGAATGACAAGGGAGCACGTCACCATTAGCAGTGACAATCATAAATACTTCACCCCATCCATTCATACATTTTTTAGGTCTTTCTGCATAATAATCAGGAACAACAAAAAATATTTTCATTTTGTTGCCAACTTTATCCCTATACTGATTTGTGATTTTTTCAGCATGGTCAATCTGTTCTTTTGTTGGCATGAGCTGGTTTCGGTTAATTAAGGACCAACCATAGTATTGTGTATTTGCTAACTCAACATAGTCAGCGCCTAGCGCTTCGGCCATCTCAAGAATTTCTTTAATATGGTCAATGTTATAACGATGGATTACAACATTTAAGACCATAGGGTAACCACGATCTTTAATCATCGCTGCAACTTTTTTCTTCAATTTGAAAGTTTTTGTATCGGTAATAAAGTTATTTATTTCTTCTGTAATATCATGCATTGACAGCTGAATATGATCTAACCCGCCCTTCTTAAATGCATCAATTCTTTTGTCGGTTAATCCAACACCTGATGTGATTAAATTACTATAGTATCCAAGCTGATGCGCTTCCTCAACAATCACTTCAATATCATCACGAAGGAGTGGCTCACCGCCAGAGATGCCAAGCTGGGCTGCTCCTAAATCCCTAGCTTGATTGAGTACGCTTAGCCAAGACTTTGTATCAAGTTCATTTTGTGTGTGCTTATCATAGTCCGTTGGGTTATAACAAAACGCACAATGCAGTGGGCATCGATAAGTAATCTCAGCCAACAACCATAAAGGTTGGGTTGCAGTCGTTGTACTCGATACTCCATTATTTTGATCAG
The DNA here is from genome assembly GCA_018607785.1 of Methylobacillus sp. Classification (GTDB taxonomy): domain Bacteria; phylum Pseudomonadota; class Gammaproteobacteria; order Burkholderiales; family Methylophilaceae; genus BACL14. Next base: position 4,691 of record JABBAU010000041.1, on the reverse strand, counting down.
TCATAATCGTCCTTAATTAGTCTTTTCAATCCAGGCTTTTTCTAAAGCTAGCTCAATCATACCTATAATATCTTTATCAATGCTATCAGCATCTGGAAATTTTTTAACCAATGCTTCCGTAATCTTAGCAACAGATGATTTACCGTCAACTAAATTTAGAACTTCACCTGCGCCACCGTTTAACTTAACCATACCTTCGGGAAACAAAATAACATAACAATTTTGAGCTTTTTCCCATTGAAAGCGATGATGAGCAGCAATTTTATAAATATCTTCTATTTTAACTGTCATTTTATCTAGGCTGCCTCATATAATCATTACCGTCAACCTTAATATTCGAGGAGGCTAACATAATTGAGTCTGCAATTACCCACAAAACATTTAATTTAAATTGTAAGATATCTAGTGCTTTTTCTTGCATTTCTCTTGATGTACTAAAAAAATCCAAAGTAACTCCAAGTCCGTGCTCAACATCTCTTCGAGCTTCTGTTAATCTCTTTTTAAAATAACTTAGGCCTGATTCATCGATCCATGGATACATCTCTGGCCAAGAACTAATCCTCTGTTGATGAATATGAGGTGCAAACAACTCAGTAAGTGATGAACAAACTGATTCTTGCCATGTTCTTTGTTTAGCAAAGTTGATATATGCATCGACAGCAAATTTCACACCTGGACTTACTCCATCGAGAGATGTTACCTCCTCTCTCTTTAAGCCTACTGCTCGACCCAAATTTATCCATGCTTCAATACCCCCATCGGCGTCTCCCTCTCCGTCATGATCAAGGATCCTAACTATCCATTCTTTTCTAATTTCTTTAACAGGACAATTAGACAATATTGCTGCATCCTTCAAAGGAATACTAATTTGATAATAAAATCTATTCATCACCCAGCTTTGTAACTGTTCTTTGGATAATTGGCCCTTGTACATCATTACATGAAAGGGATGGTAAATATGATACCCCTTCCCCTTCTCTCTTAACTTATCTTCAAACGCTTTTCTTGGCCAAGGTGCTGACATTGTAAATATCCTTTATAAAATTATGTCCATTCCATCATATGAAACTTCGATTTCATTTGATTCTAGAAGTTTCCGTTCTTCAGAGTCTTCTCTTAAAATTGGGTTTGTATTATTAATGTGTATTAGAATTTTTCTAGGTTTATGGAGTGAGCTTAATGTTTCCATTATTCCTCCTTTGCTTGACTGATCTAGATGGCCCATTTCACTTGCTTTTTTATTATTAATTCCATGTCTAGACATCTCATCATCTGTCCAAACAGTTCCATCAATCAGAACAACATCAGCGTTCTTCATATACTCCAAAACATGATCTTCAATAACACCTAGACCAGGTGCATAGAAAAGATTTTTACCTTTCTTTGTATCTTCAATTCTATATCCAACATTATCGCCTGCGACTGTATTATGTCTATGTGGTGAGTATGGAGGTGCTTCACTCTTTAATGGAACCGCGGTAAAAATAAGGTTATCTGCCTTTGGGATTGTATAACTACTTTGATCGGTTAAAACCTCGTGCCAATTTACACCTCTAAAATGTTCCAAAATATTAAATATAGGGTAACCCGTTGTCATATCCTCATAAACCTCTTTAGTACAATAAATATCCCAAGGCTTATCATGCTCTCTTAAGATTAAAAGTCCTGTTGTGTGGTCTATTTGTCCATCAGTAATAACAATAGAGGAAATTCCTGTATCCCTTATCTTTCTTGCTGGCTGAAGTGGAGGAAATGATTCTATTTGAGCTCTAATATCGGGTGATGCATTGAATAAAATCCAATCATCACCATTTGAACTTACTGTAATAGATGATTGATTTCTCGCCTTAAGATTTGGATTTTTTTTTCTCAAGCCTGCACAATTTTCACAATTGCAGTTCCATTGCGGGAACCCTCCGCCTGCCCCTGAACCTAAAACACGAATATGCATTTTTTTCCGATCTTATAAAATAATTAACAATGAATATTGAATGAGAAATTAATTGGCAGACAGGGGAAAATGTCTAAAAAAAACTCATGGATATCATGAGTTACTTACTTATATTTCTTCCTAAAATATTAGCAATAGCCGTAAGCTCTTTCATTAGATTTTTTAATTCGGTTGGCGTTATAGCTTGATCTGCATCACACCATGCTTCACTAGGTGTAGGGTGCATTTCAACAAGCAACCCATCTGCTCCAGCAGCAATGCCTGCCCTTGATAAAGCTGCGACCATCCATGCTTTTCCACCAGCATGAGATGGATCAATGATCACAGGTAGGTGAGTCTCTTTCTTTAGCACAGGAATAGCAGTGACATCTAAAACATTTCTATAATATGTTTCAAACGTCCTTATTCCCCTTTCACAAAATATAATATTATGGTTTCCTCCCGAAGCAATATATTCTGCAGCCATTAGCCATTCTGAAATTGTTGCCGACATACCTCTTTTCAAAATAACAGGGACTTTTAACCTACCAACTTCACGTAATAATTCAAAGTTTTGCATACTTCGAGTACCAATCTGAATTACGTCAACCTTTTGCTCTAAGAATTTATCTAGATGCCTAACATCTAAGAGCTCGGTGACTATCGGTAAATTTGCGTTATTTGCGGCCTCTCTAAACATCTCTAAACCTTCGAATCCAGTTCCTTGAAAGCTATAAGGGCTTGTCCTCGGTTTAAATGCGCCACCTCGCATAATCTTAACTCCCGCAGCCTTAACTCCCTCAGCAGCATTTTTCATTTGGTCAGGAGTCTCTACAGAACAAGGGCCTGAGATGACTTGTATATCTTTTCCACCAATTGGATGTCCATCAATTTCTATAACAGTGTCTTTAGGATGCCACTCTCTTGCGACAATCTTATATGGCTTTACAATTCTAAGTGCTTGTTCAACACCGGGAAGGTTATCAAGAAGTTTAGGATCTAAAAGTCTTTCATCACCAACAGCACCAATAACCGTTTTTTCTGTGCCTTTGGATATACTTGCATCTAAGCCCTTCTCTTTTATTCTAGAAACAACAAAACTAATTTCTTCGTCTGTTGCTGAGTTATTCATTACAATAATCATAATTATCCTATTACATAAAACTTTTTAAATATTTAATAAAAACATCATTTTCTTTTTTAAGCCCAATGCTTACTCTTAGCCATGAGGGTAACTCATAGTTTTTTATAGGCCTTACAATAACGCCATTTTCTAATAAATGCTGATAATACATCATTGCTTTTGTTTCGTCTCCTAAATTAAAACTTATAAAATTTCCATACGAGGTTATAAATTCAATTCTAAGTTCCTTAAAAGCCTCTTCTAGCTGGGTCCTTCCTTGGTCATTAATAAGCCTACTTTTATTTATAAATTCATCATCTTTAAGGGATGCTATTGCCGCAGCTTGGGCGATATAATTTACGTTAAAGGGCTGCCTGACCCTATTCATTAAATTTATAACTTTTTTGTCTCCTACGCCATATCCTATCCTTAATCCAGCTAAGCCATGTGCTTTAGAAAAACTTCGAGATATTAATAAATTTTTATGTTCTGCAAGCCAGCTTAAAGCAATTGATTTTGCATCATTACTTAGGTATTCATCGTAAGCTTCATCAAGAACAACTAAGATATGATTAGGCACTCTAGATAAAAATTTTAATATCTCAGCCTTATCAATTAAGTTGCCTGTTGGATTGTTAGGGTTAGCAATAAAAATTAGTTTTGTTTTTTTTGAGATAAGCTTCAGAAATTCATCTAAACTATGGCCGTACTCATCTGTAGGTTTTGCCTTTAAGCCAATGCCTCCCGCTGATTTTGTTACAATTTCATACACTGCAAAAGCATGTTTAGAAAATATAACTTCATCCCCTGGGGATAAAACTGTTCGTGCAGCAAGTTCAAGGACATCATTTGAACCATTCCCTAAAATAATCTGCTCTGAATCTATCGAAAATTTTTCAGAAATGGCTCGTTTTAAATAATATCCATTCCCATCAGGGTATCGATGAATTTCATTTATACATTCATCAATTGCATGTTTAGCTTTTGGACTCAGCCCAAGAGGATTTTCATTTGAAGCTAGCTTTACAATTTTTTCGGGCGCTATCCCAAGCTCTCTTGAAACTTCTTTTATTGGTCTGCCGCCTTCATAAGGCTCCAATTCGGCAATATATTTTGGAGTGATTATAGCCATAAAATATTAAAATTTAATTTTTTGGATAGGATCCTAAAAATTTCATGAATGACGATTTTTTTTCAATATCTTTAAGGCATAATTTAACCTTAGAATTATCTCTATGCCCCTCAACATCAATAAAAAAGACATATTCCCACATGCCAATTTTTGATGGCCTGGATTCTAACTTGGTTAAACTAACTTTTCTTGAGGCAAAAGGTTGAATTAAATCGACAATGGCACCTGGTTTATTTTTTGTGGCAACAACTATAGAAGTCTTATCATTACCTGATGGCGCAATTTCTTGATCAGATAAAATTAAGAATCTCGTTGTATTGTTCGGTTCATCTTCAATATGATTTTGGAGTATATTTAGTTTAAATAAGTTTGCAGCCCTGGAACTTGCAATTGCAGCAGAATGTTTCTCTTTCGATGCTATTTTTGCACCTTCAGCATTACTTAAAACTGAAATTTTCTCCGCGTTAGGAAGATTATTGGCTATCCAGTCATGGCATTGAGCTAAT
>JABBAU010000061.1 GCA_018607785.1 Methylobacillus sp. | reverse complement strand
AAGTACAGCAATCTCTTTGAATTACACCTCCCCTCTATTTGTAGCCCTTCTTATTACCTTTTTTTTAAATAAGAAGCCAAGTTTTTATGTATGTTGTTTATTACTGATTGGCTTTTTTGGCGCTTTTTTAATTTTAAAACCTACCCTGATTGGAAATAGTGCGTTTGCGGGATTTATTGGATTATTGTCCGGATTTGGGGCTGGTCTTGCCTATTTATTCATGGCTCAATTAGGTAAGGTCAATGAACCTGATACAAGAGTTGTTTTCTACTTTACATTGTTGTCATCTATCTGTGCTGGACTTCTAATGTTACTTGAAGATACAAACTTAGAAATTTTTCAGCATTGGTGGTTACTGTTAGGTCTTGGTGTATCTGCTACAATCGCTCAGCTTGCATTAACAAAGGCTTATAGGGTCGGTAATACCTTAAAGAATGCTGGTTTATCCTACTTAACAATACTTTTTTCGAGTATATTAGGATTAATTGTTTTTTCTGAAACTCTTGATGTTTTGAGTCTAGTTGGAATCTTACTGATTATTATCTCAGGAATTGTTGTATCAAAAAAATAAGATTAAGGTTCCAGTAAACCACACCTTATTGCGATTAAAGCTATTTCTGCAGAGTTATTTGCATTAAGTTTTTGTTTTATATTGTAAAGATGTGTCCCTACGGTCCGTGGGCTTAAACACATTGTGTCTGCTATCTCATTCGTACTTTTGCCCTTCGCTAATGACATAAAAACTTCGAATTCTCTGTCCGATAAAACCTCTACTGGGTTATTTTCACCTGATAACTGAGTGATTGCCATTTGTTGAGCAATATTAGGTTCCAAGAACTTTTTACCTGTTTTGATTGTTCTAATAGCCTTAATCAATTCTTCTGCTGCACTCCTTTTTGTTACATAGCCCAATGCTCCTGCTGCCAAAACTCTTGTTGGGTGAACAGAATCTTCATGAGCAGAGAGAACTAAAATTTTTGCCGATTTATCATGTGCACAAATGCGATCAATGGCCTCAATACCACCTATCCCTGGCATTGTAATATCCATAATTACAATATCCGGCTTGAACTCCTTAAATGCTTTAATTCCCAGTTCACCCGACTCTGCCTCTGCTATTACGGTCATATCAGGCTCAGCCTCAATAAGCATCTTGAATCCCATCCTAACAACGGCGTGGTCATCAACTAATAATATTTTGGTGTCACTCATTCTACTATCCTTTTTTTCCTATTTTGTAGGAATTACTATTGTAAGGTGGGTTCCTTTATTTTCAGCAGATTTGATATTTAATTTTCCGTTAAGTGCCTGGGCTCTTTCTTTAATACCCATTAACCCAAATTGCTTTGTCTTTTTAAGAATTTTAAGATCAAAACCTTTTCCATCGTCACTGCACTCAATTTTAAGTGACTCTTTTGTTTTTAGTAAAGATATTTTTATATTTTCAGCTTTAGCATGTTTTACAACATTATTCATTGCCTCTTGAATAATACGATAAACATTTATATTCACAACCTCGCCCAATTGATCAATATCTCCTTTTATTTTTAAATCTACTTTGAGAGATGGATGTTGAGATTGCCATTTATTCATTTCATCTTTGACAGTTTCACTCAAACCTAAGTTATCCAAAGAACCCGGTCTGAGCTTTCTTATAATATTATGCATTCCATCATAAATTTGATTAGCAGCTGATGTAACTGATACAGCACTTGTTTCAATTGCCTCATCTTTGCCCTTTGAGCGATTTAAAATGTTCTGTGAAAATATTTTAATAGCAGAAACATACTGTCCTAATTCATCGTGAAGCTCTCTTGCAAGGCTCTTTCTTTCATCCTCAACATGTTCTTGAATAATGGATGTGAGCTCTCTGTTTTTTTGAAGCTCAGCTCTTGATTTTTTTGCGACTATTTTTTCTGATATGTCCCTCATGCTGACAATATCGCCTATAACTTTTTTTGTTATAGGATCAATAAGCAATGATGCAGAAATTGAAACATCAACCAATTTACCTGTTTTAGCCTCTCTTTGTGATTCAAAGTTTTGTAAAAAATTTTTACTTTTAAGTTTTTTTAAGTTTTTATTAAATTCTTCTAACAAAAATTCGGGCACGATTACTTTTGCAGATTTACCTAAAATCTCTTTTTTCTTATATTTAAAAATTCTTTCTGCTGAGCTATTCCAAAAAGTAATTTTAAGTTTTTCATCATGAATCATCACAGCGTCTGCAGTTTGTTCTGCAATCAAAGCCAGTCTTTCATTATCAACAATTTGTTTTTCAAGTGATGCACCCATCATATTAAAATTGTTAGCAATTGCAGAAAATTCTGGGACATTAAATTTTGGTAGCCTTGCTCTAAGGTCACCCTTTCCCATTTTTTCAATTGCTTTTATCATCGGTCTAATAGGGCGTAACCAACCACCAAGTGCTTTATAAGCAATAATGTTTATTAAAATAAAAAACAGCATCGCAGTAAAAAAAATTGATTTTATTTGAACCCAAGCTTCACGAATTGCGCCTGATGGATTAGAAGAAACAATTAATCTTCCAGAGCTAATATTTCTTGTATCAATCATTTTCGTTGGGGCGAGAAAGTTTGAAAACCATTGGGGTGGGTGAACGTCGAGTCGGTAAGTTGATTGAGGAGTTTTATACACAAGGTTATTCTGTGAATCATAAAGGTATATGTCGTTGCTTCTAACATAACCTAACTGAACTAAAAATTGTGCCATTGAATTATTTTCATTACTCCAATTAGGATTCTGAGCTGAACTCACAATAACAGTATCTAGTAATTGCATTGTGACTTTGTGTGCTGACTCAACCCCCTCAAGGATTGAATTTTTTGAGGATGTCATCATGACAAACATGAGCGTCACAATGAAAAAAGTCATGATCAAAGTCAGTAAAAGATTAAATCTATATCTAAGTCCCATAAATATATTTTAAAGATAAATTTGTATAAGTTATTAAAACTTTTAACATAGGAATCTGTTTAATTACAATAGTATATTCATGAGTTTAATTTTTTTGCTGAAATCCTTTATTAAACATATACATGAGTTATAAGAGTTGAATTCAATTTAAATTATGGTAAATTACTCAACAAAGATTTCTTTTAAATTAAGGTAAGGTGTTTGTTAAGTTAATTTCACACTTAAAAATGTCAATAGAATCCATACAAACAGAAGACAGAATTTTTTATCCCAGCAAGCAATCTTCAAAAAATGCTAGGGTATCTAGCCTATCTCAATATAATGCGTTATGTGAAAATTTCAAAAATGACTATCTTGGTACCTGGGGTGATTTAGCAAAAAAAAATCTTATTTGGGATAAACCCTTTTCTAAAATATTGAATGATAAAAATCCTCCTTTTTATCAGTGGTTTGATGATGGAGAATTAAATGCTTCGTTCAACTGTCTAGATAAACATGTCAGCTCTCAGCCAAATAAAACGGCTATTATTTTTGAGGCGGATAATGGTGAGGTCAAAAAAATAAGTTATTTACAGCTTTATCAAAGAGTATGTCAATTTTCAAATGGTTTAAAAACTCTTAGCTTAGATATTGGTGATAGAGTCATTATCTACCTTCCTATGGGCATTGAAGCTGTAATTGCAATGCAAGCTTGTGCAAGACTTGGGCTCACACATTCAGTAGTATTTGGTGGCTTTTCCGCTAAAAGCCTTCAAGAGAGAATATCAGATACTAAAGCAAAACTTGTAATTACCTCGGATGGACAGTTCCGCGGGGGCAAGGTAATTCCCCTAAAAAAAGCTATAGACGACGCAATCGATATGGGGGGTTGTGACTCTATTGAAAAAGTCATTGTTTTCAAGAGGACAAATGAGCCTTTTATAAAAAATAGTCGGGATGTCATGTGGGATGAATTAATAAAAAATCAATCAGATGAATGCCCCGCAGTTCCATTGCCAGCCGAACATCCCCTTTTTATTTTATACACCTCTGGTTCAACCGGGAAACCAAAAGGCGTTCAACATTCAACGGCTGGGTTTTTATTACATGCCATTAATACCTGTCGTCTAACATTTGATTTAAAAGATAGTGATATATATTGGTGTACAGCGGATGTTGGTTGGATAACTGGGCATACCTACGTTGCATATGGTCCTGTTGCAATGGGGGTTACACAAATTATTTTTGAGGGCGTACCAACCTATCCAGATGCAAGTCGTTTTTGGCAGCTAATTGCAAAGCATAAAGTGAGTGTTTTTTATACTGCACCAACTGCAATAAGAGCACTTACAAAAGCATCAGATATCAACAAAGACACGCACCCTAAAAAATTTGACCTGAGTACTTTAAGAATTTTAGGGACTGTTGGAGAGCCTATCAACCCAGAAGCATGGATGTGGTATTACGAAAATGTGGGCAATAGCCAATGCCCTATCGTTGATACATTTTGGCAAACTGAGACAGGGGGGCATGTTATCACGCCCCTGCCCGGAGCAACGCCATTAATACCAGGTTCATGCACACTCCCCTTCCCAGGAATAGATATAGATGTTGTCGATGAGAATGGAGATGATTTGGAATGGGGGAATGGCGGTCTTCTTGTAATAAAAAAACCTTGGCCATCTATGATAAGGACAATATGGGGAGATCCAGATAGATTTAAAAAAAGTTATTTCCCGAAAGAGATTGGAGGTAAATATTATCTCGCTGGTGATGGTGCTGTTAGAGACAAAAAGAATGGTTATTTTACTATAATGGGAAGAATTGATGATGTGCTCAATGTTTCTGGTCACCGCTTAGGAACCATGGAGGTTGAATCAGCACTCGTCTCGAATGAGATGGTAACTGAGGCTGCAGTTATTGGAAGACCTTGTGATCTCAAGGGTGAGTCTATAGTTGCTTTTGTGGTCTTAAAGGGCGATCGCCCATCGAAAGAAGACTATCAATCAATCGTCGATGAATTAAAAAATTGGGTTGCAAAAGAAATTGGGCCAATTGCTAAGCCTGAAGAAATAAGATTTGGTGATAATCTTCCTAAAACACGCTCTGGAAAAATTATGCGTCGCCTTTTGAGGACCATTGCCAAGGGCGAAGAAATTACGGCAGATGTTTCAACACTTGAAAACCCAAAAATCCTAGAACAGTTAAGTGAAAAAATATAGACAACCCGCCTAAAAACATTAGAATGTAGACTGTTAATTTAAATTTGCCTACATGAAAAAAGCTCATATAAGCCTCATAAAAAAATTATTTTTATGGATTTCAGGCACAATTTTTAGTCTATTTATAGTTGCCTATATAGCCTTTTACTTCCTTGTTCAAACCAACCTAGACTATTATAAAAAAGAACTGGTCAATATAATTTCTCAAGAGACCAAAAAAGAAGTGACAATTGAGAAGTTTGATGCCAATTGGAATGTCACCAACCCTCAGTTTATTATTGAAAATTTTTCAATATATGCCAACAAGTCTGAAAAAAGCTTTACTTTCAAAAAATTTGAGGTTGATGTCTCTTGGTGGTCCTTGATAAAATTTGAATTGGTTTTAGATCAGGTCACTCTTTATGACCTCGCAGTTGAAATTCAAAAGAATAGTGAATCAGAATTTTTAATTGGTGGTTGGAAGGTAGCATTTGATCCAAGTTCTGAAGATGAGTTTGATGGAAAATTAATAGACTGGCTTTTAAATCAAGATGAGTTACAACTTGTAAATAGTAAAATTATATGGATTGATAAAACTCGAGCTAATAGTCCTCCTCTTGTTTTAAGTGATATAAACATCTCTTACCACACCTCAGATCTTCTAAGTTATTTAGATCGTCATGTGTTTTATCTTGATTTTTACACATCTGCAGGTACTTCGAAAAAAGTCTCATTGACAGGCCATTTTGATGCTGATTCCATAAATGAACTTCAAAAAGCTGATGGTGCATTTACATTTAAATTTGATGATCTAAATTTATACGCCTTTTCACCTTGGGTTGATTACCCGCTATCTATCAATGATGGTTCTGGATCACTTTCTATTAACATGGAATTTGAAGATGGTAAATTAAGAGAGGGGGGAAGTAATTTTTCAATTAAAGACCTTAATGCAAATACTTTAAAAAATGGCAATCAAAGTATGGTTTTTCAGGAAATAAAAGGAGATGTAAATTTAAAATTAGTTAATGATGAGCTCAACATTATTCTAGATAATTTATTTTTAACAACCAATAGTAAACTTAAATTTGAGGATTCTTCAGCATCGGTAAAATATAATTTAGAAACAAGTCAGGTCAATAAGCTTACTATGATTGTTGATAGATTTGATCTAGCTTCGGTCAAGGAGATATCAAACCAATTCCTATCAGAAAATGATGAATCTAATATCATGATTAATGCGCTATCCGCAACGGGAGAGATAGATGATTTAAAACTTAAATGGCAAAAAACTCTTGAGGAAGAAAGTCCAAAAATTAAACTTAGCGCTAAACTTCTAAAAATTGAAGTTAATGAATTTGAAGATTTTCCTGGACTTAAAAATATCACGGGTGAGATTAAGATAGAAAATGAAAAAGGCATTATTAAGTCTGTTTCTAGAGATTTAACCATCACAAAAAATAATGTTTTTAGAAGCCCACTTAAATTAAATCAATTTACAGGTGCGGTAACTTGGAAAAATAAAAAATACATATTGAGTGATATTGCAATTAAAGATGATTTCATGGAGGTGTTCATTAATGGGGATGTCGAGTATCAAAGTTTAGATGATCTTTATGTGGATCTTAATATAGATAGTCCAACTATCAATATCCCCAATTTTAAAGTTTTTTACCCAAAACAAATTGGCAAAGATGGTTTAGGATGGCTTGATACTTCCCTTCTAGAAGGGACTGCTGAAAATACAAGTTTACAAATAAAAGGAAAGGTGAAGGATTTTCCTTTTATCGATGAAAACAATAAGCCTGACCTAAGCAAAGGTTTCTTTAGAGTTCAAACCTCAATAAAAGATAGCTTCATAGAGTATGGAGATAATTGGCCAGAAGTGGAAAAATTTGATGCAGAAGTAAGTGTAAACGGTGGTGATGTATTTATTACAAGTCAAAAAGGTGAATTAGATAAAAGTCAGATTAAAACTTTTAATGGTGCCATAACCCCATTTACAGCTGATGAAGTAGTTTTGAATATTGACACTGTTTTAGATAGCTCAGCAGAAAATATTATTTATGCTGTTAATAATAGTCCAATAAAAGAGGCTATGAAAGGTATGTCCGAAGATATGGAGGGAAAAGGAGATGGTGAGTTAAAACTTGTCCTTAATGTAGGTTTTGATGATTTGGATAATATTCCATTTAAAGGGACATATGAGTTTCTTGGGAGCACTCTTGAAAATCCACAACTTGAAATACCACCCATATCAGACCTAAGGGGAGTTCTTGAGTTTAATAATGATGACGTAAAAATTACTAATTTAGATGGCAAACTTTTCG
>JABBAU010000054.1 GCA_018607785.1 Methylobacillus sp. | reverse complement strand
GCTAAACCTAGATCTGGTTTAAAGCAATTTAAGGCTTATACATCCAAAAAAAATGAAAAGTATATGAGCAAATCACAGATTTTACATTTTAAAAAAATTCTCAATGATTGGAAAGTTGAACTTAGTAGCGAGTTAAGTAGAACAGTTACACATATGCAGACTGATGTCACATCATATGCCGACCCTAATGATAGAGCTAGTCAAGAATCAGAGATGGCTTTAGAGTTAAGAAATAGAGATAGGGAAAGGAAATTAATCAAAAAAATTAATGAGACTCTTAAAAATATTGATGAAGATGAATATGGATACTGCTTGGGTTGTGGAGAGGAAATTGGATTAAATAGGTTGCAAGCAAGGCCAACTGCAACACTCTGTATTGATTGCAAGACATTACAAGAAATAAAAGAAAAACAAATGGCAAAATAAAAGCCCAATAAAGGGCTTTTTATTTACTAGTCTTCTTTTGCGGGTGGCTCAATAAGAGCTTTAGCACTAACTCTTACTCGACCTTTATCATCGACTTCAATTACTTTTACTTTTACTTCATCCCCTTCTGATAAATGATCTTTTACCGCCTTAATTCTCTCATGAGCTATCTGTGAAATATGCAAAAGCCCATCTTTTCCAGGTAACAACGAAACAATTGCGCCAAAATCAAGAATTTTAATAACTTTACCCTCATATATTTGATCTACTTCGACGTCTGCTGTTATTTCTTTAATTCTATTTAAAGCTTCCTCACCTGACTCAGCTGAAGTACAAGCTATTTTAATAAGACCGTTATCATCAATATCAATAGTCGCTCCTGTATCAGCAGCGAGGCCTTTAATTACAGCTCCTCCTTTACCAATAACATCTCTAATTTTATCTGTATGAATCTTCAATGTTAGAATTTGTGGCGCAAATTTTGATAACTTATCACGGCTTCCTTTAAGAGATTTTTTCATTATTTTCAAAATATGATCAATGCCCTCTCTAGCTTGGCTTAAAGCTACTTGCATAATTTCTGTTGTAATTCCAGTAATCTTAATATCCATTTGAAGAGCAGTTATGCCATTATCTGTTCCTGCGACTTTAAAATCCATATCACCAAGATGGTCTTCATCACCTAAAATATCAGTAAGTACTGCAACTCTGTTATCTTCTTTAATAAGACCCATAGCTATTCCTGCTACGTGGTCTTTAATTGGAACACCCGCATCCATCATCGCCATAGTGCCTCCACAGACTGATGCCATCGAACTTGAGCCATTTGATTCAGTAATTTCAGAAACAAGTCGAATTGTATAATCAAAATCTTCTTGTGCTGGCAAAGCTGCGCTTAGTGCTCTTTTAGCTAGCTTACCGTGACCAATTTCTCTTCTTTTTGGGGTTCCAACTCTCCCTGTTTCGCCTGTCGCGTATGGAGGAAAATTATAATGAAGCATAAATCTATCTTTGTATTCACCTTGAAGAGCATCAATAATTTGCTCATCCCTGCCTGTACCTAAGGTTGCAACTACAATTGCTTGGGTCTCACCTCTTGTGAATAAAGCAGAACCATGTGTTCTTGGAAGAACCCCCGTTCTTATCTCAATAGGTCTTACTGTTCTTGTGTCTCTTCCATCAATTCGGGGGTTTCCGTCAAGTATCTTAGATCTAACAATTTTAGCTTCAAGATTATGAAACTCGTCCTTGATTTGGTTAAGTTGATTTGTGTTTGTATCTTCATTTACTAATTCACTCATCACTTTTTCTCTAGCTTCACTAATCTTTTCTGATCGTTCCCCTTTTGACTTAATTTCGAAAGCTTTTTCAAGATCTTTCGATGCTATTTTATCAATCTTCTTAATTAACTCTTTATCAACTTCAGGGGCTGTCCAATCCCATGGATCTTTTGATGCCTCTTTAGCCAATTCATTAATTAATTTAATAACTGGTTGCATAGCTTTGTGTCCTTCAAGCACTGCATCAAGCATTACTTTTTCTGGAAGCTCTTTTGCTTCTGATTCCACCATTAAAACAGCAGAATCACTTCCCGCCACAACCAAATCTAACTGACTAGATTCCATTTGTGTTTTGGAAGGATTAATAACAAATTTATCGTCAATATATCCAACACGAGTTGCGCCTATAGGGCCGTGAAAAGGGATACCTGATATTGCCAATGCTGCAGATGCACCAATAATAGCTGGGATATCAGAATCAATTTCACTGTCAGAGGACATAACTGTCGCTACGATTTGTATTTCGTTATAGAAATTTTCCGGAAATAATGGTCTTAAAGGTCTATCAATTAATCTACAAGTTAAAGTCTCTTTTTCACTTGGTCTGCCTTCTCTCTTAAAAAATCCACCAGGGATTTTTCCTGCAGCATAATTTTTTTCTTGATAGTCTACAGTTAATGGGAAAAAATCTTGACCTTCTTTGACTTCTTTTCTTCCTACGGCTGTTACAAAAACGACTGTATCTCCATAGCTTATCATTACTGCGCCGTCTGCTTGTCTTCCTATCTCACCTGTTTCAATTTTTAAGTCATGTTCACCAAACTTAATACTTTTTTTTATCACTTTAAACATTTATTTTTTTATCCTTTTATATTTTGTAAAGTCTCATTATTCACTACTTAATAATGGACGTAATTTTAAATAACAAAAAAGCCGATTCTACAATTAAAAAATTGTAATTAATCGGCTTTGAATATCAACTATCTATTATTTTCTTATGCCTAAGCGTTTAATTAATTCTTGATAGCGCCCTAAGCTCCTGCCTTTCAAATAATCGAGAAGCTTTCTTCTCTGACTAACTAATGCAAGCAACCCTCTTCTTGAGTGATGATCTTTCGCGTTAGTTTTAAAGTGTTCAGTTAGATAATTAATTCGGTCAGTAATTAACGCAACTTGAACCTCTGGTGATCCAGTGTCATTTTTTGCTGTCTGAAACTCTGAAACTATCTTTGCTTTTTCAACTGCAGTACTTGTCATTCTTTTCTCCTATTCGCGACCGCATATTTTAACGGCATTCTTGTAAATTAACAATATATTATTTAATTTATATTCGTTGAAATTAAACGGACAGCTTTTAATGAATAATCATTGTCAATTTGCCCAATACCCAAAAAAACTTTACTTTCTGTAAATAAAGCATAGATTTGAGCATCTATTTTTGATAAAAGCTTTACAGATTGTCCATTTTTTATATGTTTGACTTGTGTATCAGACAAAATTATTTCAGGATATCTTTTTACCAGAGTTTCCGTCGGCCTTAAACATGCTTTTCTTTCTGTAGGAGTTAAATTTTCTATCTTATCTAAAGCAAAAGCATTTTGAACACTTAAGTCACCGATCTTTGTTCTTCTTAAGTCTATTAAATAGCCATTGGTGCCAAGTTTTTCAGCAATATTCTCCCCCAATGTTCTTATGTATGTACCCTTACTGCATGTAACTTCGATTTTAATCATGTTTTTTTCTTTTTTTAACAAAATTAATTTTGAAACATTAATCTTTCTTTCTTGGATTTTAACTTTTACCCCTTCTCTTGCAAATTTATACAAAGGCTTTCCTTTATGCTTAAGCGCTGAAAACATTGGGGGTGTTTGATAAGAAATTCCAATAAATGAATCTAATACATCTTGTAAATTTTCTAGAGTAAATGAATTAGTTTTTGACTTTATTAATTTTCCTTCAGCATCCCCCGTTGAACTTTTCCATCCTAGTTTAATTGAAGCTTCATATGTTTTTTCTGAATTAAGTAAGTGACTTGAAAATTTTGTTGCTTCTCCGAAGCATATTGGTAATAAGCCAGTTGCTAGGGGATCAAGAGTGCCTGTATGGCCGGCTTTTTTTGCTGAAAAAATCCATTTAATTTTTGATAATGCTTGATTTGATGAGAAACCTAATGGCTTATCAAAAAGTAAAAGCCCATTAATTTCAAGCTTTTTTTCATTTTTATCCATCAAATTTATTATGAAATAACTGAGTCCAATAATTTTGAAATTTTTGTACTTTCATCAATTGTTTTATCGTATTCAAAATGAAGTTTTGGTATTCCTCTTGTTGACATTCTTTTTGCCAAAAGTGACCTAAAAAAAGGCAATGATCGTTTTAGCCCCTTAACGATCTCTTCATTATTATGATCTGCAACATAAAAAACCTTTGCATTTTTTAAATCATGTGCAACTTCAACATCAATTATTGAAATTTTCTTTAATGCTGGATCTTTAATCTCTGAACTTAAAATATCTGCTATTTCTTTTTTTATTTGCTGGCTGATACGGTCACTTCTAGGATAATCTTTTGGCATTTTTAAAGCTTTCTTGCAACCTGAACATGTTCATATGCTTCCAATTTATCATTGACTTTAAGATCGTCAAAATTCTTGATTGATAACCCACATTCAAAATTAGATTTTACTTCTTTTACGTCATCTTTAAATCTTTTCAGAGAATCTAATTGTCCTTCATAAATTACTACATCGTCTCTTAAAAGTCTAATATTTGAGTCTTTTTTGATAACACCATCTAAAACAAAACAGCCTGCAATGGTTCCAACTTTGGAGGCTTTAAAGATTTCTCTGATTTCGACCATACCGAGAGTCACCTCTTTTTGTTCAGGTGATAATAGACCACCAAGTGCAGCTTTAACTTCATCCACAGCTTCATAAATAATACTATAATATCGAACGTCAATATCTAGACTTTCACCTAACTTTCTAGCTCCACTTGAAGACCTAACATTGAAAGCAATAATAACTGCATTTGATGCTGAAGCTAAGTTTATATCAGACTCATTTATTGCACCAACCGCCGAGTGAACTACTTTAACTTTTACTTCATCAGTTGAAAGTTTTTCTAATGAGCCTGCTAATGCCTCGCAAGAACCTTGAACGTCAGCTTTTATAATCAAAGGTAAAAATTTAACCTCTGCTTCAGTCATCTGCTCCATAATATTTTCAAGCTTAGAAGCTTGTTGTTTTGCTAACTTAACATCTCTAAATTTACCTTGCCTAAACAAAGCAATTTCTCTTGCTTTCTTTTCATCATTAATTACTATGAATTCGTCACCAGCATTCGGCACGTCGGATAAACCAATGATTTCGGCAGGAATTGAGGGTGTGGCTTGATTAATATTTTTACCATTTTCATCCAACATTGCTCTAATTTTTCCTGAAGCATTACCGGCAAGTAATGTATCTGACATGTTTATAGTTCCAGATTGAACTAACAAAGTCGTTACAGGGCCTCTTCCTTTATCAAGCCTTCCCTCAACAATAATACCTTTTGCTGGCGTATTGATTGGCGCTTTTAGTTCTAAAACTTCGGCTTGAAGTAAAATAGCATCTAAAAGATCATCAATGCCTTGTCCAGTTTGAGCAGAAACCTCAATAAACATTGAGTCCCCTCCAAGCTCTTCAGGAATCACTTCATGTCCCAGAAGCTCTCCTCTGACCTTTTCAGAATTTGAATCAGGTTTATCAATTTTATTTATGGCAACAATTAATGGAACATCTGCTGCTTTTGAATGATTTATCGCTTCAATAGTTTGTGGCATAACACCATCATCAACTGCCACTACCAAAATAACAATATCTGTGGCCTTTGCCCCTCTGGCTCGCATTGCAGAAAAAGCTTCGTGCCCTGGTGTATCAAGAAAAGTTATCATTCCTTTTGGAGTTTCCACATGATATGCGCCGATATGTTGGGTAATCCCTCCTGCCTCGCCTGTGGTAACTTTTGTTGTTCTTATGTAATCAAGCAAAGATGTTTTTCCATGATCAACATGCCCCATCACTGTTACAACCGGGGGTCTTGGTTCTATTATTTCTTTAATTGAAGATGATTCTTCATCTAAAAGTGACTCAAGATCGTTTTCTTTAGCTGCCTCTGGTTTATGTCCCATTTCTTCGACCACAATTATTGCTGTATCTTGATCGAGAACTTGATTAATGGTTACCATCATACCCATACCCATTAAAGTTTTGATTACCTCAGTGGCCTTCACTGACATCTTATGAGCCAAGTTCGCAACAGAAATAGTTTCTGGTATTAAAACATTTTTAACAATTGGCTCTAATGGTGCTACAAAGTTTTGATCATCAACCTCATCTTTATTTTTACTTTTTGCTTTAGGTGATCTCCAACCTTGATTCATATCATTTCGAGTCTTAATAGGTCTCTTTTTTAAATTTTTATCAACCCATTTATCCTTAAGTTCTGTTTTTTTTGAATCCTTATCTACCTTCACATTTGCTTTTGAAGCAGGTCTATGGAGCGTGCCATCATTTGAAGCTTTTTGGTTTGCTTTAGCAGCTTTTTTATTTTTAACTTCTTCTGCTTGTGCTGCAATTAATGCTGCATTTCTTTTTTCTTCTGCCTCTCTTATATCTTTTTGATTATTCTCATCTTCAGTTTTTTTATCAATAGATGAAGGATCTTTTTTTATTTCATCACTTTTAATTTCTTTTATCTGCTCAGGCTTTAATATTGTTCTTTTCTTTCTAACTTCAACTTGAATAGTTCTTGCTCTCCCATCACTGTCTGTTTTTCTAATTTGGGTATTTTGTTTCCTTGTTAAAGTAATTTTATTTTTACTGGTATTTGATGCGCCATGTTCAATTTGTAAATAATTCAAAAGGGCTGATTTATCCTCCTCTAAAAGCTCTTCAGCTCCAGATGTCTTTTTTATTCCAGCACTCTCTAATTGCTTTAGAAGTAAATCTATCGGCAAGTTTAATTCACTGGCAAATTTTTCTACAGTAGATTTTTCCATATTAACTCCAATAAATTTATCCTAAACAAACCAAGGTGCTCGAGCTGTCATTATTAACTCTTTTGCTCTTTCTTCATCCATTTTTACAATATCGATTAACTCATCAGCTGCAAGTTCAGCCAGGTCTTCCATTGTAATTATAGATTTTGATGCCAGTAATTTAGCTGTATCACTGTCCATACCCTCCATATTAAGCAAATCATCTGCTGGTGATTTAATCTTTTCTTCATTTGAAATAGCTTCTTTTAAAATTACAGCACTTGCTCTTGAACGAAGTTCGTTGACAGTGTCTTCATCAAACGCTTCTATTTGAAGCAATTCATCAATGGGCACATAAGCAATTTCTTCGAGCGTTGAGAATCCTTCATGAACTAAAATATCAGCAATATCAGCATCTACATCCAATTTTTCAATAAACAATTGGCTAACATTTGTATATTCATCTTTTGTTTTTTGATCAGACTCTTCTTCACTTAAAATATTTAGCTCCCATCCCGTTAATTCTGTTGCAAGCCTGATATTTTGACCACTTCTTCCTATAGCTTGTGCTAATTGATCTTCATTCACGACTAAGTCCATACTTTTTTTATCCTCATCCACCATAACCCTAGAGATCTCAGCAGGTGCCATTGCATTTATGACAAACTGGGCAGGTTCCATAGACCACAATGCAATATCGACTCTTTCTCCCGCGAGTTCTCCTGTAACTGCTTGAACTCTTGAGCCCCTCATCCCGACACATGTTCCTACAGGATCCAATCTTTGGTCATTTGCTTTTACTGCAATTTTAGATCTTAAACCCGGATCTCGAGAAGCAGCCATGATCTCAAGTAAGCCTTCCTCTATCTCAGGAACTTCAAGTTCAAAAAGTCTAATTAAAAACTCTGGGGATACTCTTGATAGAATTAATTGTGGGCCCTTAATACCTCTATCAACTTCCATCACAATCGCCCTTACTCTATCACCGATTCTTAAATTTTCTTTGGGTATCATTTGCTCTCTCGGAAGAACCGCATCAATTCTTCCAATTTCAATAATTGCATTACCCCGTTCCATTCTTCTTATTTGTCCAGAAACCAGTTTTTCATCACGAGCCAAAAATTCATTTAAGATTTGTTCTCGTTCAGCTTCTCTGACTTTTTGCAGTATTACTTGCTTAGCTGCTTGCGCTCCTATTCTTCCAAACTCGACTGATTCTATTGGTTCTTTTAAAATATCATTTTCAACTAAACCTTTTGCTCTTTCATCTTCTAGTGAAATTTGTGTCTCCTCATCTTCCAATAAATCTCCAGGAAGAATAGTCCATTTTCTATATGTTTTATATTCACCTGTTTCTTGATCTATTTCTACTTTAATATCAATCGCATCTTTATGTTTTTTTTTGGTTGCCGAGGCTAAAGCTTCTTCGACAGCCTCAAAAATTATTTCACGAGAAACACTTTTCTCATGCGCTAAAGCATCCACCAACAATAAAATTTCACGACTCATTTATATAATCTCCACTTCAAAATTAATATTTAATAATTAGGATCCAAACGTGCCTTATCAATATTTTCAAAATCAATTGCTAATAATTTTTCTTCGATTTCAATCATTATTTTTTCGTCTTTGATTCCCGACAAAATACCTTTGAAATTTTTTCTATTATCAATTGCAAATCTTGTTTTAATTTTTGCCTGTTCTCCCTTAAACCTTTCAAAATCTTTCAATTTTTTGATTACTCTATCAAGACCAGGTGATGAAACCTCCAGCCTCTCATAATCATAATCAGTTTCTACACTCAAAACATTATTGACGTGATTGCTAACCGTTGTGCAATCTTCAATACTCACTAAGTCATTATTATCTATATAGATTCTTAAAAGCTGCCCACCATTAACTATTTCAAAATCAACTAATTCATAGCCTAATTGAACAACTAGTTTTTCTACTAAGGTTTCAATATCACCCAAAAAATTTAGCCTCAACCCATACTCTAGTGAAAAAAAAATGGGCTCAAGGCCCATATATCAGCGGTATTATATCAAAAAAAAGCTGCAATTAATACTAATTAAACATTGATTTCAAATAAGAAGATATAAATATAATATTTACGTTATTATTTTTCCAAATTTTCTTTTACCCACTTGAATTACAAATTGTTCATTTGGAGATATAAATTTTTTTGTATCACTTATTTTTTCTCCATCAATTTTTACACCCCCTGCTTTTATAAGTCTCATAGCTTCAGATGTGCTCGATACAAAATTTATAGACTTTAAAATTTGCCCGACTCCTATCCCGTCATTACCGGCATCTATTTTATACACATTCAAATCCTCCGGTATTCCGCCAACAGCTCTATTTTCAAAATCTTTTTCCGCATTATCAGCATCAATCTTTGAATGAAAGCGAGTAACAATTTCTTTAGCAAATTCAACTTTAATATTCTTTGGATT
The DNA here is from genome assembly GCA_018607785.1 of Methylobacillus sp. Taxonomy (GTDB): domain Bacteria; phylum Pseudomonadota; class Gammaproteobacteria; order Burkholderiales; family Methylophilaceae; genus BACL14. The sequence goes on along the minus strand of JABBAU010000054.1, from coordinate 33,791 downwards.
TTCACCATCATTCACTCTTGTTTTCCACTTTGTAATCTCCTCCAAAGTATTTAAAGAAAGTAATTCGATATATCGCCACATTAATTCATCAGAGATTGATAATATTTTTGCAAACATTATCTCTGGCAATTCATCTATGCCAATATAATTATTCAAAGATTTAGACATTTTTTGGACTCCATCAAGCCCTTCAAGAAGTGGAAGCGTTACAATGCATTGCTGTGGTTTATTATAGAATTTTTGAAGTTCACGGCCCATTAATAAATTAAATTTTTGATCTGTTCCTCCAATTTCAACATCAGCATTTAGCTCAACTGAGTCATAGCCTTGCAGGAGAGGATACATAAATTCATGAATAGAAATTGGTTGTTGAGCTTTGTATCTTTTAGAAAAATCATCTCTTTCGAGCATACGAGCTACCGTATGAGTTGCAGCTAACTTCAGCATACCATCGGCACCTAAATTATTAAGCCAACTTGAATTAAAAACAACTTCAGTTTTAGATTTATCTAAAATTTTAAAAACTTGTGTTGTATAAGTGGTCGCATTTTCTTCAACCTCTTTTTTTGATAAAGGAGGTCGCGTTGCATTTTTACCCGTTGGATCCCCTATTAAACCGGTAAAATCACCTATTAAAAATAAAACTTGATGCCCTAAATCTTGAAATTGTTTAAGTTTATTTAGTAATACGGTATGTCCTAGATGAAGATCAGGTGCTGTTGGATCGAAACCTGCTTTAATTCTTAAAGGTTTGCCCTTTTCTAATTTTTTTAAAAGTTCTGACTCGACTAATATCTCATCCGCACCTCTAGCAATTATTTTGTATGCTTCATCTATATTCACAATTCTTATCTCACTTTTTTATACGTCATATTCTATCTCAATTAAAGTATTTAGAAACAATTAGTGTTATCTTATATATGAACTATGGATAAAAATTACTTAAAATTAACCCTAATTATAAGATGATAAATTCAAAATTAATGATAGGTGTAATGTCAGGTACTAGCCTTGATGGAATTGATATAGCCTTAACTGAGATACATAGAAATAAAGTTTCTGTAATCGATTTTTATCACATAAATTACGCAAAAAAAGTTAAAGAAAATATACTTAAATTACATTTTCCAAACAATAACGAACTTGAAAATAGTCATGTTCTTTCAAATGAACTTGCGAGATTAACTGGAAAAGCTATCAACCGGTTACTAAAGAAAAATAATTTAATACCCAGTCAAATAAAAGGGGTTGGCTATCATGGGCAAACAGTTAGGCATAAGCCTGATAAAGGATATTCTATTCAAATTGGTAATGCTGATTTATTAGCTGAAATAACCCATCTTGATATTGTTTCAAACTTTAGGAATAGAGATATAGCTGCAAAAGGTCAAGGTGCACCATTAGTTCCTGCATTTCATAAATATCTATTTTATTCAAAAAGTAAAAATAGAGTAATTGTTAATATTGGCGGCATTAGCAACATCACTTATCTCCCCATCAGCGGAAAGATTGTAGGCTTTGATTGTGGGCCTGGTAACATTTTGATGGATCATTGGATCAAGCTTAATTATGATTTAAATTTTGATAAAAATGGTATTTGGGCTAAGAAAGGAACAGTTATTGATAACCTACTCACTTATTTTCTAAAAGATAAATTTTTCAAACAAAAACCTCCCAAAAGTACTGGGAGAGATCATTTTAATTTAGAGTGGATTAAGAAAGGAATAAAGAAAAATTATTCGTCACAAGACGTTCAAAGAACACTACTTGAATTAACAGCTATTTCTATTTCAAATGCTATCAAAAAAAATTGTCAAAAAGCTGATGAATTATATTTATGTGGGGGCGGAGCTAAGAACAAATATCTTGTTGAAATTTTAAAGAATAAAACAAACTTAGTTGTTCAATCTACAAATGCCTTAAAGCTACCAGAACAACAGGTAGAAGCAGTTGCTTTTGCTTGGCTAGCAAATCAAACACTTAACCATAAATTTAATAATTCTCCTGATGTAACTGGATCTAAAGGCTTAAGAATTTTAGGTTCAATACATCAATCTTAGTTTTTTTCCTTTTGTATTATAATGTCAGGCTAATTTAAATATTTATAATCAAAATTTAAAGAATAAATGACTACAAAAAAAATAAACATAATATTGGATGGCAAAGAGAGAGAGCTACCTATTATTGAAAGTACAATGGGGACTCCATCGATAGATATAAGAAACCTTGGTAAATACAATTACTTTGCTTATGATCCTGGTTTTACATCTACCTCTGCATGTACCTCCAAGATAACTTATGTGGATGGAAACAAAGGCGAGCTACTTTATAGAGGATACCCTATAGAGCAATTAGCTGAAAAATGTGACTTCTTAGATGTGTCTTACCTTCTAATGCATGGTGAACTCCCTAATCAAATGGAAAAAGAGGGTTATCTCCGGTCTATTTCAAGTCATAGCCTTCTTCACGATCAACTGAATAATATTTTTGGCGGTTATCGAAGAGATGCCCATCCAATGGCAGTTATGGTAGGCGTTGTCGGGTCAATGTCTGCTTTCTATTTTGATAACATGGATATAAATGATATTGATCATAGACAAATTTCTGCACATAGGCTAATCGCAAAAATACCAACTATTGCTGCTTGGAGCTACACTTACAACCTTGGTTTACCTTTTGTGTACCCAAAGAATGAATATGATTTTGGGACAAACTTCTTACATATGTTGTTTTCAAGACCCTATAAAGATTACACAGTAAACCCTATAATTTCAAAAGCTTTTGAAAAAATTCTTATTCTTCATGCTGATCACGAACAAAATGCTTCAACTTCAACGGTAAGGTTAGTTGGCTCCACAGGAGCAAACCCTTACGCTTGTATTGCTGCAGGCATAGCTTCATTGTGGGGACCAGCGCATGGTGGTGCCAATGAGGCAACTTTAAGGATGCTTACAGAAATTAAAGATGAAAGCAGAATTAATCAATATATCAAACGTGCTAAAGATAAAGACGATGAATTTAGGTTAATGGGATTTGGCCACAGAGTTTATAGAAATCAAGACCCCCGAGCAATTATCATGAAAGAAACCTGTCATGAAGTCCTTGAAGAACTTGGCTTAAAAAATGATCCGATTTTTAAACTTGCAATGAAATTAGAAAAGATTGCCCTTGAAGATGAATACTTTATTGAAAAAAAACTATATCCAAATGTTGATTTTTATTCAGGCATTGTAATGAGAGCTATTGGTATTCCTTTTTCAATGTTCACTGCCGTTTTCGCTTTAGCTAGAACCGCAGGATGGGTTGCTCATTGGAATGAAATGATGATAAGTAAGGAATCTAAAATTGGCCGGCCTAGACAAGTTTACAAAGGCAAAGCTAAAAGAGATATTAAATAATTAATTATGCAGAGAATGACGAACCACAACCACAGGTTGTAGTTGCATTTGGATTTTTAATCACAAATTGCGAACCTTGCACATTGTCTTGATAATCAATCTCCGCTCCTGTCAAATATTGGAGACTCATTGGATCAACCAGTAAGATTACATTATCTTTTTCTACTTTTGTATCATCCTCGTTAATAGTTTCTTCAAAAGTAAATCCATATTGAAAACCAGAACAACCGCCGCCGCTCACAAAAACTCTAAGTTTTAGGTCAGGCGTTCCTTCTTCCTCTATCAATTCCTTAACTTTCTTGACTGCATTATCTGAGAAGTTAATTGGTGTTGGCATTTCTATTGCTGTCGACATATATATGTATACTCCAAATTATATTTATTTTTTAAGTAACTTATTTAAGTTTGACTTAAATTTTTGATTAATATTTTTTTTTGGCTCAATTTCTTTATTATTTTTAATAAATTTTAGCTCACCATTAATTTTAGCGCCTTCATGAACCTCAATTATGTCATATTCTACTGAACCATTGACAATAGCATTAGTATTTAATTCTAAATAATCATGACATTTAACATTGCCATTAATTTCACCATTTATTATTGCTTTCTCTACCTCCACATCCCCAACAATTTTACTTCCATCTCCCATTATCAAAAGGCTGTCTTCTTTCCCATGAACTTTTAAATTACCCTTGATTTTACCATCAATCCGAATACCGCCAGTATAAGTGGTATCTCCTGAAATCACGATACCTTTATCAATTAATGTAGTGATTGCGACAAATTTTCTTTTTTTCTTAATCATTTATTTTCTTTTTTTTCCTAACATCTTCTCATAGAATAAGACGTCTTCTCTTAATTTATTATTTTCATCACTTAATATTTTATTATCCTCAGACAATTTATCTATAGATATTTGATTTTTTTCAACTTCAAGTTTAAATTTTAAATTATCTTTATTTTTTTCATAGTTTATGTTTTGCAAATCAATTAATTGAGCATAAATATTTGCGTATTTACCACCATCTAAAAAATAAAAAGTTATACCAAAACCGAGAACAAGAAAAAAAATAGAAAAGAAGATATTGGCAGGCCAGCTAGCCCTTGTTTGAATACGGGGTTTTTTTCTGACTAAATAATGAGGTTTTATTTTTTTCATTTTTACCTTATGGGGTAATTGGCACAGAGCTCAAACCAAGTGTTTCTTGCCAATCCATCATTATATTCATATTTTGAACAGCTTGACCTGCTGCGCCCTTCATTAGATTGTCAATTACTGAAAAAATTATGAGTCTGTTCGTGTCTTGCTCTTTATAAAAAGATATTCTACAAAAATTTGATGCCCTTACTGACTTAGTATTTGGATAAATGTTGGATTCCATTATATCTACAAATGGTTCGTCTTTATAGTAAGATTCAAAAATGTCTTTTGCCTTAAAGTTTTTAATGCATTCAACATATATGGTTGCAAAAATACCTCTAACCATAGGAACTAGATGCGGAATAAACGTTAATTTTACATTTTCTCCAGAGACATAAGTGAGATTTTGTTCAATTTCAGGAAGATGTCTATGGCCACCAATACCGTAAGCCTTAAAATCTTCATCAGCTTCTGACATTAAAAGTTTTAACTCAGGATTTCTTCCAGCACCACTTATTCCAGATTTAGCATCTGCGATTATATTAGTTGAGCTAATTAGCTTTTTTTCAAGAAGAGGAATAAGCGCTAATTGAATAGCTGTTGGATAACATCCAGGGTTAGCAACTAATTTTGATTTTTTAATAGAGTCTCTGTTAATTTCAGGCAGACCGTAAACAGCCTTATTGATCAAATTTGGTGATTTATGCTCTACCCCATACCATTTTTCCCAAATGCCCTGATCTTTTATCCTAAAATCTGCTGCTAAATCAATGACTAATTTCCCAGCTTCAATAAGCCCCTCAGCATAGTTCATTGCAATCCCATTTGGTGTAGCAAAGAAAACTATGTCTACATTTTTAAGATCGGCATCTTCAGGTGATACAAGTATATTATTCAGAACACCTCTAAATGATGGATAAATTTCATCAACCCTTTTCCCCTTATCATTCCTGGATGTAATTTGATAAATTTCAACATTTGGATGGTTCAAAAGCAACCTAATCAACTCAACACCAGTATAGCCAGTTCCACCAAACACACTTACTCTTGTTTTTTTGTTCATTTTTCTATTTTAATCTTTTAATTTATAAAAACCATACATAAAAAAAAAGCCGCTAAAGCGGCTCTAATTCTAATGTAAACACTATCTTTTAGAGAATTGTTTACGTCGTCTCGCTTTTCTTAGGCCAACTTTTTTTCTCTCAACCTCACGATCATCACGAGTTACAAAACCTGCTTTAGAAAGCTCAGGTTTTAATGCTTCATCATAATCAAGAAGTGCTCGAGTAATACCGTGTCTTACCGCACCAGCTTGACCTGATTCACCTCCACCTGTGACATTCACCTTTATATCAAACGAAGTTTGATTTTCAGTCAATTCTAATGGCTGCTTAAGAACCATCTGAGAGGTATGCCTTGAAAAATATTCCTCAACAGGCTTGTTATTAACAGTGATGGTACCTTTGCCAGGCTGGATAAATACTCTAGCAACTGAGCTTTTTCTTCTGCCTGTTCCGTAATAATATTTACCTATCATAAAAACTTTCCTATTTTATTGTTATCAGCTGTGGCTGTTGAGCTGAATGTTGATGATTATCGCCTGCGTAAACTTTCATTTTCTTAATCATTGCATAACCTAATGGCCCTTTGGGTAACATGCCTTTAACTGCTTTTTCAAGAGCTCTACCTGGAAATCTAGCCTGTAACTTGGTAAAGTTTGTGGAATATAAGCCACCTGGAAAACCGGTATGTCTATGATAAATTTTATCTTCAGCTTTATTTCCAGTAACTTTAATTTTTTCTGCATTAATAACAACTATGTAATCACCTGTATCAACATGAGGGGTGTAAATAGTTTTGTGTTTACCTCTTAGTCTATGGGCAATACCACTAGCTAGCCTTCCTAACGTCGCATCTTTAGCGTCAACTAAAAGCCAATCTCTTTTGACTTCATGTGATTTAGCAGAAACAGTTTTCATTCTTCATGTTACCTTAGTAAAATAAATTCAAGAGGCGAATTTTAGTCTATTTCGATGTAAATTGTCAATTTATTAGTCGTTTTTTCTATAATTGCGATAGAAAACCTAAAAATATAAAAAATCCAACATAATTATTAGACATAAAAGCATTAAAATTAGCTTTGGGTTCAAAAGACAAACACTTTTTCCAAATACTAAATGCAACGACGAAGGCAATAGAAAGTGCTAAGAAATATAGAAATCCATAATCACTCCATATTCCTAAAGTTGTTAGTAATAAGAAGGTTATTAAGTAACAACATAAAATAAACTTCATGGTCTGCTTTCCAAAAGTTAATGGTGCTGACATAATTTTATTTTTTTTATCATCCTTCATATCAACAACGCCATAATGTGAATCATATGCGAGCACCCAAAAAGTATTAGCAATAAATAAAATCCATGCCTGAATTGGAATCTGATTCTGAACTGCAGCATAAACCATTAAAATACTCAATCCAAAAGTTACCCCTAAAAAGGCCTGTGGTATCGGTAAAAACCTTTTAGTAAGTGGGTATATGATAATAAAAATTAATGCAATAAAAGCAATTTTTATTGCGTATATATTTAATTGGAATACCAGTAATAATGAAAGTATTGCTAGTATCAAACTAAATAAAAGAGTTTCTTTAGTAGAGATTTTTTTTAAAGCTAATGGTCGGTTTTTTGTTCTAAATACTTTTATATCTATTTCTCTATCTAGAAAATCATTGACAGCACACCCTAATGATCTTGTAAGGACTACACCCGAAATAAATATTATTAATATCCTCGAATCAGGTACCCCATTGCTTGAAAGCCATAAAGCCCATAAAGTTGGCCATAAAAGCAAAAAAATACCGATGGGTTTATTTAGCCTAATGAGGCTTATCAATGACATTATTTTATTCATTTAAAATAATTAATATTCTTAAAAAAAACTTCCGTTAGTAGGATTTTTTCTCCATCACATTCAAAATTTGATCTTCTTGCACCACTTACTTTCACCATTGGTATACCGCTTGAAAATAGTCTTTTTAATAATTTATGATTAGAAGATACATGGCTAAAAATAAAATTTGATCGAGAAGTCTTTTTTTTAAAAACAATATTAGCTAATGGATTTTCATTCAATTTTTTAATAATGTAGGTTAAATGCCTTAAGTTTTTTTTAAATACAGTCCTCGCATAAATAATAGGCTCATTATTTGCAAAAATTAAAACTTCTCTTAAATATAATTTACCCGACCTACTCGTCTTAAAAAAAGATAATTCGTCGTTCAAAATTAAATTAGGGAAATCTCTAATACGTTGTATTTTTAAATTCGCTTTTTTACTAACCTTATTTGTAATTGAATTTTTATAATTAAGGAGATCTTGATTGTTGCCTTTTAATATTTTCTTTTTCCAACTTATCTTCATGTTGTCACTATCTCTTCATAATTTCTTAACCAACGCTTCATATGCTCATTAATATTCTTATCTTGTTCTTTTATGAGCTTATCTGCATCATTTCTTACAACCTCAAGGATCTTTGAATCCCTATTAAGATCTGCAAATCGAAGGGTTGGGATGCCACTTTGTTTAAAACCAAGAAGTTCTCCAGGCCCCCTTAATTTTAAGTCCTCCTCAGCAATCTTAAATCCATCAATATTTTCATAAATTGTTTTTAATCTCAGCCTTGCCGCTGAAGATAATTTATGCTTATACAGCAAAATACAAAAACTACTTTTTTCACCTCTCCCAATTCTTCCCCTGAGCTGATGAAGCTGTGATAAACCTAATCTTTCTGAATTTTCAATTATCATTAATGTTGCATTAGGAACATCTACCCCAACTTCAATGACTGAAGTCGCTACTAAAATTTGAATTTTATTTTGTTGAAATTTTTTCATAATTTCTTTTTTTTCTTCTGCTTTCATTCTTCCATGAATCAAACCTACTTTTTGATTAACAAAATAGCCTGATAATTCTTTGAAAGTATCACTGACGGTTTCTAAATCTAAAAATTCACTTTCTTCCACTAGAGGACAAACCCAATAAACTTGATTATTTTTTTTGCAATGCTCATCTATTAAATTTAACAATTGTTTTCTTTTATCATCTAAATATATCTTAGTTGTAATAGGTCTTCTGCCTCCTGGAAGTTCTTTTATTGTTGATACATCCATATGCGCAAAAAAACTCATCGACAATGTCCTTGGGATAGGCGTAGCACTCATCATCAGTTGATGAGGTTCATATTCTTGTTTAATTTTTGATTTATTTTTTAACATCATCCTTTGTTCAACTCCAAAACGATGTTGTTCATCGATAATATAGAACCCTAAATTATTAAAAGTAACCGATTCTTGAAATAAAGCATGCGTACCAATGACTATATTAGCGTTCCCTTTTTCTATTTTTTGATATGCTAATAATTTTTCTTTTTTCGGCATACTTCCAGTAAGTAAAATAATTTCATAAGCCGCATCCTTAAACCAGGTCTTTATTTTCTCGTAATGTTGTTCAGCTAAAATTTCAGTTGGCGCCATAAAGGCAACTTGAAAACCTTCCTCCACACAATCAATTGCTGCCATTGTTGCTACAACTGTTTTACCGCATCCTACATCTCCTTGTAAAAGCCTATTCATTGGCATGCCTTTAATAAAGTCATTTTGTAGGTCCTCTAGAACTGTTTTTTGACTATCAGTTAAAGTAAAATTCAATTGTTCTAAAAATAATTTTTTACTTAACTTTGCATTTTTAAATTTAGGAGACTGATTTTTTTTAAGTAAATTATATTGTTTTCTTAAAAATAATTGTTGAGCTAAAAGTTCATCGTAAACTAGTCTTTTGAAATGCTTAGAATTTTGAACATCAAGAATATTATTTGCTTTTATTTTTGGTGGTTCATGCAGAAAATTAATCGCATCTTCAAAAGTAGGGTAGTCATACTTCTTATAAAAATCAGAAAATAAATCAGAAAATAAACCATTTTGATTAGCATAATCAATATGTTTTCTTATTAATTTTCTTAACATTCCTTGAGAGAGCCCTTTAGTAACCGAATATATTGGAGTTAAATTTTTAGATAGAGGAATTAAATTATTTACCAGGTTATATTCAGGATGAATCATTTCTTTATAGCCTGATTGGTATCTTACCTCACCATAAAATCGAATTAGATCTGCCGATTGAAACTGTTTAATTTGACTAGGGAAGTAATGCAAAAATCGGATTTGCATTTGCCCTGTCATGTCAGAAACATGTAAAACTAGATTTTTTTTAGGCCGATATATTACCTCAACATCATTCACCTTGGCCTGTATTTGGCTAATTTCTCCGATCTTTAAATTTTGTATCGATTGAATTATTGTTTGATCATTATATTTATTGGGTAAATATAGAATTAAATCGATAGTTGAATTGATACCTAATTTTTTAAGTTTTCTTGTTTGATTTTCCGTTAATAGATTTGTGGGCAAAATTTAAAGTCAATCTAATACCAAAAATCCATCTGCTTCAACTTGAGCCCCTTTAGGTAAAGAAGCAACTCCAACAGCAGCTCGTGCAGGATAGGGCTCACTAAAATATTTTTCCATAATTGAATTTACTAATGCAAAATTGTTCAGATCAGTTAAATAAATATTTAATTTTACTAAATCATTCACGGATGCTTCTGCTGCTTCTATAACAGACAATAAATTTTTAAAGACTTGATGAATTTGATTTTCAATACCCTCTACTAATTCCATACTTTTTGGGTCTAACGGTATTTGTCCTGAGAGAAAAACAATATTCCCTTTTTTTACAGCTTGGGAATAGGTCCCAATAGCGGCAGGCGCGTTTTCTGTTTTTATTATTTTTTTCATTCGTCTTTATTTCCCTTTAATTTTTGTAATTTTTAACTCTTGTAATTTTGTTTACTTTAGTCACTTTTCTTAGGTTTCTAATGACCTCGGCAAGATGCAATCTATGCCTAACCTGAACTACAAAGTTAAGTGTTGCAAAAGGGCTGCCATCCATATCTTGCAGTGATACATTATCGATGTTGGATTCTGAGTCTGCAATAACTGAAGCAATCTTACCTAACATTCCTCTTTCATTAACAACTAAAACACTAAGTCGGACATTAAATAATTTATCGGCATCAGGCTCCCATTCAACATCTACCCAGCGATCATGATCTAATGATAACTCATTAACAATTTGACAATCATGAGTATGAATCACTAGTCCTTTTTCTTTATTAATGTAACCTAAAATAGGATCTCCAGGAATTGGATGGCAACAACTTGCTAATTGAATTGCCATTCCATCTGAACCTTTGATGGAAATGACATCAAGCATCTTACTTTGGTTTTTGTTGCTTGTTACGCCGTCAATCAAATTTGTTAATTGATGGGCAACCATAACATTTACTTTCTTACCTAAAGCAATGTCCATTAATATTTCATCTTTTGACTCCACATGGTAATCCAAAATTAGTTTGTTCCAATGCTTTTTTTTAATTGCTGTTGGATGAATGTGAAAAGCGTTTAAAGCATTATTTAGCATCTTTTCACCTAAGAAGATTAAATCTTTGGATTCTGCAGAGCGAAGATAATTTCTTATTTGTGACCTAGCTTTTCCTGTTATGACAAAATTTAGCCACGTAGGATTGGGCTTAGCCAAAGTTGAAGTAATTATTTCAACATGATCCCCTGTAGAAAGCTTAGTTCTTAAAGGAACTAACATTTGGTTAATTTTTGCAGAAACAGCTTTATTACCTACGTCACTATGAACGGCGTAAGCAAAATCAATTGAAGAAGAGTTCTTAGGTAATGCAAATATTTTTCCATCTGGTGAAAAAACATAAACCTCATCAGGGAATAGATCCACCTTCAAATGTTCTAAAAATTCCAAAGAATTAGAACTATCATTTTGAATATCTAACATTCTCTTTAACCATTGGTTGGTTTTTTGCTGTAAGTCCGTTACGTGTGCATCCTTAGTTTTATAAAGCCAGTGTGCTGCAACGCCAGCTTCTGCAAGTTGATGCATATTTTTTGTTCTAATTTGAACTTCAACTGGAACACCAAAGGGGCCAAGAAGAGTTGAGTGTAGTGATTGGTATCCATTCGCCTTGGGAATGGCAATATAATCTTTAAATTTTCCTGGAATAGGGTTGTAGAGGGAATGTAAAGTACCCAGCGTAAGATAACAATCATTGATGTTGTTTACAATGATTCTAAATGCATAAATATCGTTAATTTGATTAAAACCTGTTTGATCCTCAAGCATTTTTCTATGAATGCTCGCTGGGTTTTTTTCTCTACCTGTAATTTCAGCCTTAATTTTTGCCGAGCTCAGTTTATTTCTTATTTCATTTGATATTTTTTCAATTACCTCTTTTCTATTCCCGCGGCTGGCCTTAATCGCCTTCTGAATTGTTTTATATCTAACCGGATGTAAAACTTCAAAGCATAGGTCCTCTAACTCTTGATAAAGATTATTTAAACCTAACCTATTAGCAATTGGGGCATATATGTCCACTGTTTCTTGTGCAATTCTAGTTTTTTTATTCTCATCCAAAGACTGAATAGTCTGCATGTTATGTAATCGATCAGATAACTTTATTAGAATAACTCTTACATCTTGCGTCATTGCTAATAACATTTTTCTAAAATTTTCTGCTTGTGCCTCATTTGCATCTTGAAACTCGACCTTATCCAATTTTGATAAACCTATGACGAGATTGCTTACTTGTTTTCCAAATTTTGACTCTATTTCTGATTCTGTAGATTCTGTGTCTTCAACAACATCATGCAAAAGAGCAGCCTGGATAGACTGACTGTCTAGGTGAAAGCGGGCTGCAATACAAGCAACTGATACTGGGTGACTAATATAGTCCTCTCCACTTCTTCTTTTTTGGCCACTATGAGCCTTTTCACTAAATCGATATGCCTCCCAAACTTTATGAACTTCTTTTTTTGGAAGATAGGATTTAAGAAGCTGAGTAAGTCTGGAGTTGTCTTTGTCAACAGGAAGCAGAAAGGGTTGGGGTTTTTTCTTTAAATTGGCTTGGCTGGATTGAATGGTGTTAGCCAAAGATTAGTCTCCTTTAAACCAAATATCTCTTATTAACCTGGGTTCTGAATTAGAATTTCTTCTCCAATTAAACCGGCTGCAATTTCTTTTAGAGCAATAACTGACGATTTATCTCGCGAACCTTCCATATCAATTAATGGTTCTGCTCCGTTTACAAGTTGTCTTGATCTTAAGGCAGCTACAAGCGTCAATTGAAATCTATTGGGTATTTTTTCTAAACAATCATCTACAGTTATTCTTGCCATTACTATTACTCCATTTACTATTTAATTGAATTAATTACGTTTTGAAAAATTTCTTTTTGATTAGCTGTTACTAATTTTTTTGATTCATCAGAATCATCGTATATAGATTTTAAATTATCCAAAGCTTTATCAAAATTTTCATTAATTATAACATAATCAAATTTTTCAAGATGCCTGATTTCCTCCTTTGCCGCTGTTAAGCGTCCATTTATTTCAACTGTTGAATTTTGTCCTCTTGCCACTAATCTTTGTTTTAAAATTTCCATGGATGGTGGAATAATAAAAATACTAATTGCCTCTTTAAAGATGTTCTTTACGATCAGGGCTCCTTGATAATCTATCTCTAAAATAATATCTTTACCTGACTTTAAAGTTGAATCGACAGGCGTCTTTGCTGTTCCATATTTTGCACCGTGACATTCAGCATTTTCTAAAAATTCACCATTATTTTTTAAATTTTCAAAAATCTCATTATTTACAAAGAAATAATCAACCCCATCCTTTTCATCTTCTCTTGGATATCTCGTTGTATGAGATATGGAAATCTGAATCTGTGGACATAACTTTAGCAAAGCTTTAACAAGGGAAGTCTTTCCTGCTCCTGAAGGGGCGGTTACAATAAATAATCGACCTATATTATTATTTTCCATATCTTTATTAAAATCTTTTATTCAATATTTTGTATTTGCTCTCGAATTTGCTCTATTAATACTTTTAATTCGACTGCTGATTGTGATATTTCCACTGCAATAGCTTTTGAACCCAGAGTATTCACTTCTCGATTAAATTCTTGCATTAAAAAGTCAATTTTCTTTCCCACTGGCTCGTTTAAATTTAATAAGCGTTTTAATTCATGTGAATGAGAATCCAATCTATCAAGCTCTTCCTCAATATCACCTTTTTGAATAAATATTAATAATTCTTGTTTAATTTTATCTTGATCAACATTAATTAAAGCTTCTTTAAATTTTTTAAGTATTTTCTTTTGGTGGTTATCAATATATTTTGGTATCACCTTTCTAATTTTTTTTACTTCTTTTTCTATTTTTATATTTCTAGATAAGATTAATTGTTTAATCTTTTTTCCCTCTCTTTGACGATCTGTAATAATTTTTTTTAGTGAACTTTCAAACAAAATTAAAAATGTTTTACTTAGACCAATATAATTAAATTTATCCCCTTTTTCATTATGCAGATGAACAATATCGACTGGGTTAATTTTTTGGGGATCTTTAATTAATGATGATATTTTTTCAATTGTTATTATTACTTCTTTCATAACCTTAAGATCGTTTTTTTTGAATTCAGGTAATTTTTCTTTTGTCTTAAAATAAGCTTTACATTCGATTTTTCCCCTTGAAATAACTTTAGATATTTTTTTTCTAATAATTGTTTCATGAATGCGAAATTCATCACTAAGTTTAATTTGCAAATCAAAAAATCGACTATTCAAAGTTTTAATCTCTATAACCAAACAGCCATAATCGGTTTCTTTTGAAACAGAGTGGTAGCTTGTCATGCTTGAAATCATTTATAACCTTTAATATTAATTAATTCTTTTAAGATAGTTTAACAATCTATTTTTTAATAGGGTGAAAACATTTTAAATTCAACAAAGCTTATTTAAATTCTTTGGATTATAATCACCATTCAAAATAAATAAGAGATTTTTATGAGATTAAAGAATAGAGCAAATAATGAAACAAGGTCAATTGAAATTTTAAGGAATTATACAAAGCATGCTGAAGGATCAGTATTAATCAAATGCGGTGACACGCATGTTATTTGTAATGCGAGTATTGAAGAAAAAGTACCTTCATTTTTAAAGGGTAAAAATCAAGGATGGGTAACAGCAGAATATGGAATGCTTCCAAGGTCGACATCATCAAGAATGGCTAGAGAATCATCCAGAGGGAAACAATCGGGAAGGACTCAAGAAATTCAAAGATTAATTGGCCGAAGTTTAAGAGCTGTTATTGATTTAAATAGCTTAGGAGAAAGGACTATTCATATAGATTGTGACGTGATTCAAGCTGATGGAGGGACCAGAACAGCAAGTATTACAGGGGCTTATGTCGCACTTTGTGATGCTATTAACCCATTATTAGAAAAAGGTATTCTAAAAGATTCCCCCATAAAAGACTCGGTGGCGGCAATCTCCCTTGGCATTAAGGATGGAGAAGTTTTAATAGATCTTGATTATGCTGAAGATTCAAATTGTGACACTGATATGAATGTTGTTATGACTGGTGAAGGAAAATTTGTTGAGATTCAAGGAACTGCAGAGGGAGAACCTTTCAGTAAAGAAGAGATGGATAATATAATTTTATTAGCTGAACAAGGAATTACAAGGATTATTCAATTACAAAGGAACGCTCTAAAGTAAAGCCTAATGCAAAAAATTATTTTATCTACAAATAATCGTAAAAAATTAGCTGAAATAAAAATGTTACTGAGTGATTTACCAATTCAAACAATTGCCCAATCAGATCTCAATATCGGAGAGGCTGAAGAGCCCTATGGAACATTTTTAGAAAATGCACTTAATAAAGCAAGGTTCGCTTCAAAAGCAACTAATTTACCTGCTATAGCAGACGACTCAGGTTTATGTGTAGATGTTTTAAATGGAATGCCTGGTGTGTTATCAGCTCGCTTTTCAGGAAAAGAAGCAAATGATAAAAAAAATAATGATAAATTATTAAGCCTTTTGAAAAATGAAGAAAATAGAAGAGCTCATTATTATTGTTCCATAGTCTTTATTAAAACCTATGATGATCCACAACCTCTCATTCTTGAGGGTATATGGCACGGAGAAATATTATTTTCCCCAAGAGGAGATAATGGTTTTGGGTATGATCCAATTTTTTTAGATTTTAAAACAGATTTATCTGCAGCTGAATTAAGTGCTGAATTAAAAAATAAAATTAGTCATCGAGGTCAGGCTTTGCAAAAGTTAAAACATAAACTTAAAATACTTTATGACAAATAAAAATTCAAAATGGCCTAAATGGATCAGAGATGATAAATCTGTCGTTTCCTGTACTGAAAAAGTAAAGGTAATGAACGAAAACTTTGAAGAGCTTAAGCAAATTGCTCAAGATGCTTTTGACGATGGGGTACTTATGGAGGTCTCTGAAGGACAAATGAAAAAAGTTCTTTATTCACTTATTGAAGCACTTGAAAGCCCGATAAAGAAAAAATAATTTTGTTTTTGCATTTTATCTAAATATGCAACACCCTCCACTCTCAGCTTATGTTCATATACCCTGGTGTATTCATAAATGCCCTTATTGTGACTTCAACTCTCATGAGTTTAAGGATCAAAATCTAAAGGATAACGAAGCGGTATACTCAAACGCACTAATTAAACAAATAGAAAATTATAAAATTAATGCCGGAAGAAAATTACATACCATTTTTTTTGGTGGAGGCACCCCTAGTTTATTTAGTCCAAATACTTTTAAAAAAATTATCAATAAACTTGATAGCAAATTTGGGTTAGAAAAAAATTGTGAAATTACGATTGAGGCGAATCCTGGCACATTAGATAAAGAAAATTTTATTGGATATAAGGATATAGGTATCAACAGAATGTCATTGGGGGTTCAAAGCTTTAACCCTACTCATTTAAAAAAATTAGAACGAATTCATGATCCGGAAGAAGCTTTTAATGCAGCCAAATTAGCTGTAAAAACTTTTGAAAAAGTAAATGTTGATTTAATGTTTGCATTGCCTAGCCAAAGCCTTGAACAAGTTAAGTATGATATTTCAAAGACACTTGAAATTGGAACATCACATATCTCTTATTATCATTTAACTATTGAACCTAATACTCTTTTCCATAAATTTCCGCCTAAATTACCAAACGAGGACGAAAGTGCTGAAATATTTGATTTAATAATTAATGAACTCAACAAAGCAGGATTTAATCGATATGAAACTTCTGCATATGCAAAAAAAGATGCTCAATGTTTACATAATTTAAATTATTGGGAATTTGGCGATTATATTGGCTTTGGTGCAGGAGCACATAGTAAATTAACTGATGCAAAAAATATCTATCGACAGAGTTGTTATAAAAATCCACGTGACTATATTAATAATGCCAATAATGAAAATTTTTATGCCGAAAAAAAAATCTTATCCGCAAACGATATAATTTTTGAATTTATGATGAATGCATTACGTTTAAGCAATGGCTTTATTAAAAATTTATTTGAAGAACGGACAAATCTATCAATTAGCGTTATTGAAAAAGAAATAAATATAGCAAAACATAGAAAACTGATAATTGAAAAAAATGGTAGGATTAAACCAACAGTTTTGGGGCAAAATTTTTTAAATGAACTATTACAAATTTTTTTAAAGGACTAAAATTATGCAATTGAATAAAATTATTGAAGATTATGTTGTTTCTGAACAAGTCACGCCTGATGATATAAAACATATAAAAGAAGCTGGGTTTAAAACGATATTTTGTAATAGGCCCGATAACGAAGAAAACAATCAAGTAACCGTCGCTAGTATAAAAAAAATTGCTGAAGAAAATGGATTAAAATTTATACATCAACCTGTAATTGGTGGGCAGATAACTCAAGCGGATGTGGATCAATTCAGTGATTATTATGATGATTCAGAAAAACCTATTTTTGCTTATTGCAGAACTGGAACAAGGTCTAGCATGCTATGGGCTCTATCAGAATCAGGCAAAAGATCAGTAGAAGAAATTCTTAACTTGACCTCAAAGGCTGGATATAATTTGAGAAACTTGTTTTTATAGCTTTGATTTAGCTTTTTTTATTGCAGATTTTACTGCATTAAAACCTGTTGCACCAACATGCTTTCTCGTTTGAATTGATCCTTTTAATGATAAATACTTAAAGACATCTTGATCAATTAATTTACTAAATTTTCTCAGTTTTGAAAGTTCTATATTTGACAAATCGCAATCTTGTTCAATTGCAAATTTAACAGCTTTTGCAACAATTCCATGGGATTCTCTGAATGGCAGTCCTTTCTTAACTAAGTAATCTGCTAAATCTGTTGCAGTTGCATAGCCTTTTAGAGCAGCATTTTCCATATTTTTTGGGAAAACTTTTATTTTTGAAATCATTTCTCCATAAATTCTTAGAGTATCAAGGACTGTATCCACAACATCAAAGATAGGCTCCTTATCTTCTTGATTGTCTTTATTATATGCAAGAGCTTGACTCTTCATTATCGTTAATAAGCTTACTAAATGCCCATTTACTCTTCCTGTTTTTGCTCTAACCAATTCTGGTACATCTGGATTTTTTTTCTGTGGCATTATACTTGAGCCCGTACAGAAGCTATCTGAAATTTCAATATAATTAAAAAATGGGCTTGACCACATTACCAACTCTTCAGACCATCTTGAAAGATGTGTCATTAAAAGTGAAGCATTTGCATTAAATTCAATCAGAAAATCTCTATCTGATACAGCATCGAGTGAATTTTCCATAACCGTTTCAAACTTTAATAATTTTGCTACAAACTTTCTATTTATTGGAAATGAAGTTCCAGCAAGCGCAGCTGCCCCCAAAGGTAAAGTATTTATTCTTTTTCTAGAGTCGATAAATCTTGCCTTATCCCTTTCAAGCATTTCAAAATAGGCAAGTAAATGATGTGCAAAACTAATTGGCTGTGCTACTTGAAGATGGGTCAAGCCTGGCATGATAGTTGTAATATGTTTTTCAGCCAAAGCAATAGTCGATTCTTGTAATTTCTTAATTAGAATCACGAGTTGATCTGATGCATCTCTTAAGTAAAGTCTCATGTCTGTTGAAACTTGATCATTTCTTGATCTACCCGTATGAAGTTTTTTTCCAGCTTCACCTGAAATTTCAGTTAGTCTTTTTTCTATATTTAGATGAACATCTTCATAATCAATTGACCATTGAAATTTATTAGAAATAATCTCTTTTTTAATTTGATTAAGACCTTTCTTAATAGCATTAAAATCTCTTATGGAAATGATATTTTGTTTTTTTAACATTTCTGCATGCGCTAATGATCCTGCAATATCAAACATTGCCAGTCTTTGATCAAAATCTACCGAAGCAGTATATCTTTTCACTATTTCACTCGTTGGCTCGGAAAATCTATCTGACCAATTTTTTTTATTTTTTTTCATTTATTCTAATTTTTCTATTATTTTCAATGAATTATATATGAAAATTATCAATCATATGATTAATCTATCAAACCTTGATATGATAAAATTGGTTTAATAATGATAAAAAAAATAACAATTGCATCGAGAGAAAGTCCACTTGCTATGTGGCAAGCAGAATTCATTAAGTCACTAATTCATGAAAAACACCCAACTATCGAAATAGCTATTAAAGGATTTAAAACCCAGGGGGATATTTTATTGGATAAATCGCTTGCAACCATTGGAGGCAAAGGTCTATTTATTAAAGAACTTGAGTACGCATTATTGAATCGAGAGGCAGATTTAGCTGTTCATTCTATGAAAGATCTTCCAATGGATATTCCTGAAGAATTTAAATTAGCAGCTATATCAAAACGTGAAGATGCTAGAGATGCTTTTGTCTCCAATAAATATGCCGGCCTCAAAGATATGCCAGAAGGTTCTGTTGTTGGAACTTCAAGCTTAAGAAGGCAAAGTCAAATAAAATCTAAATATCCACACTTAACTATCGAACCGCTCAGAGGAAACTTACAAACAAGATTAAAAAAATTAGATAATGATCAATATGGAGCAATTATTTTAGCTGCTGCTGGCCTTATCCGTCTAAATTTAAAAGAAAGAATAAAACAATTTATTAACCCATCCGAAAGTTTGCCAGCTGTTGGACAAGGTGCTCTAGGAATTGAAATCTTATCTGATAACAATGTAATGTCAGATTTTTTAAATCCTTTGAATGATGAAGATACCGCAAGATGTGTTTTAGCAGAAAGAGCTGTTAGCAGAAAACTCGCCGGGAGTTGCACAGTGCCTCTAGGGGCTTTTGCTACAATTAATAATGATCGTTTCTTAATTAAAGGCTTTGTTTCAAAGCCAGATGGATCACAAATTATTCATGCTGAAAAAAGTGGATTAAAATCAGAATTCTATAAATTGGGTGAAGCATTAGGTGACGCATTGATTGCAAACGGAGCCAAAGATATATTATCAAATTTATAAAGAATGAATAAACAAATAAAACAAATTGCCCTTATTTCAACCAGGCCAAACAATACAAATACTAAATTATTAAGTGAGCTAGAAGATACAAACATCTCTGTTCTTAATTACCCCCTTACTAAAATTAGCCCCCTTGATAATTATCAAACTTTTGATTCTTTTTTAGAAAATTTAAATATGTACCAACATATTATTTTTATTAGTACAAACGCTGTTCATTTTTTCCTTGAAAGACTTAAAATTCTTTCAATAATCATCCCAAAAGATTTATTATTTTCCAGTATTGGGCCAACAACAAAAAAACTACTTCAAAAACATTTACCCGTTTTTGTTCATTCCCCTAAAAAAGAATTTGATTCTGAGCATTTATTAAAAGAGGATATTTTTAATAATGTGTCTGGTAAAAAAATATTAATTGTTCGAGGTGAGGGTGGTCGTGAGACTTTAAAACAAGTACTTGAACAAAGAGGAGCTGAAGTTAGCTATGGAGAATGCTACATTAGAGATTATATTGATGTCGATTTAAATTGTTTAAAAGAAAATCTCATGAATTATCATTACAAATTCATGCTGATTACCAGTACAAACAGTGCTCTACATTTACTTGCCCAATTAAAAGACACAAACATCGACTGGCTACAAGATATTAAAATAGTTGTAAATCACAAAGCCATAAAAGATCAACTTAATTTAATTTTCAAAACTATTTTAATCACTCAGAATATTGAACCTCATAATTTAAAAAAAATTGTTTCTTCTGAAAAATTAGATTGAATTAATAATTTCTTATTTTTTTTTAGGTGCAAATGTGAAGGCATCTGCAAAAAATTGATCGTCAGGTAGTCCACTTTTTGTGAGGTCTTTGAATGCGTTTTCTACAAGGCCAGGTGCACCGCAACAGTATACTTGTATGTCATTTAAGTTTTTGAAATCTTCCAAAACAGCATGATGGACATACCCACTTCTTGCATCCTCAGATAAACCGTCTTCAACTACAGGAATATATGTTAAGCCTTCTAATTTTTTTATCCAATCGTTAACTAACTCATTCATATAAAAATCTTTTTCAGATCTTACGCCTCTATATAAATATATTTTTCTTTTGTTTTTATTGGCAATCATATCTTCAATGATCGATTTAATAGGTGCAAACCCTGTTCCCCCTGCAATGAATATTATTGGCTTTTCACTATCTCTTAAATAGAACTGACCTATGGGGCCTTCAATTCGATGAATTGATTTTTCTTTCATTTCATTAAAGACAAAGCTTGTAAATTTTCCACCTTCTATAAGCCTTAAATGTAATTCGATCATTGAATCGAGAGGTGCATTTGCCATAGAAAAAGCTCTACGACTGCCATCGCCCATTATGAATTCGATATATTGTCCAGCTTTAAATCTAAATGTTTCTTTCGCTGGTAACTTTAGAAACATCTGCATAACATCATGATTTAATCTTGTTAGGCTCTCAACTTTAACAGGCAAAACTTTTGGGGAATATTGATCATATACTTCAGGGATGTTCGGCTCTATCACTAAATCTTCTTGCGCCATTGATTTACAGTATAAAGTGTTACCAGCTTTTATATCAGAGTCAGTTAATGCGGATGATTGGTATTCATTTAAGAAATATTTACCTGAAATAACTTTTCCTTTGCAAGATCCACAGGCACCATCCTGGCAACCATAAGGAAGTGTTATTCCCGACGCTATGGCGCCTTCTAAAATTGTTTGGCTGGGCTTAACATGGAATTCTAGACCAGAAGATTGTATTTTAATTTTATATGTAGGCACTATTTTTCTTTGTCTTCTCTGTGAAACTCGCCTTCAATAATGTCTGGTGTTTTGTCGCCAGGGGTGAATGTTTGTTTCTCTCCTGCTGTTGAAATTTTGCCGCCTTGCAATAAAATTAATAAGCCAAATACATCTGTAATTACTCCAGGGAATAAAAATAACACTCCCGCTAATAAATTTTTAGCTACCCCCATAATTGCCTCAGCAGGGGTTCCTCCTTTTGAGACTAAACCTGCAAGCTTGCTTAATGCATTAGCCTTTTCTTCCTTGATAAGCTGCCAACCTAGAATAGCCATTAGAACCAAATATAGAAAAAACCACCAACCATATAGGTTAAAAAAATAAATAATGCCCGCCAGCTCGAGACCAGGTAATAAAATCAAAAAAATGATGATTATTTTTCTCATATTGTAATTATGTAATGAAATTCATTGAGTAATTATACTATTTGCGGATAATTATAAACTTGAATTACTATCCAATAAACATGTTAAGACATTTAAGTTTAATATTTATTCTATTTTTTTTCAGTTTCTCTGCATTCTCAAATGAAGAGTTTAGTTTTTATAATGAAAAAGAATCATTTTTACCCGTAGAAAAAGCTTTCCAATTCTCACTCCTTCCCAATAAAGAGAAAGCTCAATTCGAAATAGTTTTAAAAAATGCTCCGGGTTACTACACCTACAAGCAAAAATTGAAGATCACTTTAGAACCAACATCAAATATAGTTATTTCATACCCCCAAGGCAAAATAAAAGAAGATGAATTTTTTGGAGAGCAAGAAGTTTACTACGGTGAAAAAATAATCTCTATAAAAACAAAAAAAAATCTTAAAAAAGAATCTCTGATCAAAATTGATTTTCAAGGATGTAGTGAAAAAGGTTTATGCTACCCACCATCAACTAAGATGATCAGCTTAAATGCTCCTGAAAAAATTAATTACTTATCAGAAACAGACACATTTGTTGAAAAACTTACCGATAGAAACTTTATTGTCATATTAACTAGCTTTTTTATAGCAGGCTTACTTTTATCTCTTACTCCCTGCGTACTCCCTATGGTTCCGATATTGTCGAGTATCGTTATTTCATCGAATAAAGACTATGCAATCCGATTTACTCTAAGCTATGTTGCAGGTGTATCAGCAACTTATGTTATTTTTGGCGTTGCTGCATCAATGACTGGAAGTTTTCTATCTGCAAGCTTACAGAATATTTATTTCTTAATGTTTAATAGTTTTTTATTTATTATTTTCGCTTTGGCTATGTTTGATGTCTTTCATTTAAGTACATCTGAAAATACTTTTCTATCTAAATGGCTAAATAAAATTAATAAAAAAAGCCTAATACATATTTTCTTTTTAGGTTTGTTATCATCACTCATTTTAAGCCCATGTGTTGCCCCTCCTCTTGCAGCAGCTATCTTATATATCGGCCAAGCCAATGATATTTTACTTGGTGCTCTCTCATTGTTCGTTATGAGTATTGGAATGAGTGTTCCTTTGTTACTAATCGGTTTTTCTGCAAATAAATTACTTCCAAAACCAGGAATTTGGATGGTAAAGGTAAAAAAACTAATTGGTTTTATTCTTATTGGCATGGCAATCTATATTGTCCGTCCAATGTTAGATGAATCTATCTTTTTCTTTCTTTTAAACTCTTTATTAACTTCTGCATTTATTTATTACTTATTTTTTACCGAAAATAGTCTGAAAATCTTAAAACTTATTTTAATGGTTGGATTAATTTTATCCTCTTTGTCCAATGTTTCTATTTTAAAAAATATTCTGGACAAAGATCAAACTTTAACCTCCTTAGAAAATAAACCAGAATTTATTGCCATTCATACAGTTGATGAATTAAACAATTTTATTGCTTCAAACACTTCAAAAGCTGTTATGTTAGATTTTTATGCCGATTGGTGCATCGCATGTCTTGAATTTGAAAAATTTACATTTACTGATGTAGAAGTAGGCAAGCTGATGGAGCAATATGTCTTATTAAAAGTTGACGTCACAAAGAATACAGAGGCGCATAAAAAATTATTGAAAGAATTTGAATTATTTGGGCCTCCCGCTATTATATTTTTTGATTCCTCTGGCAATGAAATAAGACAAATAAGAACTATTGGTTTTAAAAATGCAGAGGAATTTAAAAAGATATTACAAATAGGGTTAAAAAATGAATAAAAATATTAAATTTATACTCTTACTTATTCTGGTAGGAATTTTTGCAGGCTTTTCTGGATACTTAATTAAAAAAAATAATGTAAATGATGATTTAGGAAAAATGAATGTTTCAAATAATAAA
This sequence comes from Methylobacillus sp., assembly GCA_018607785.1. Lineage (GTDB taxonomy): Bacteria > Pseudomonadota > Gammaproteobacteria > Burkholderiales > Methylophilaceae > BACL14. The sequence goes on along the minus strand of JABBAU010000054.1, from coordinate 9,661 downwards.
ACTGATACGTTATTTAAATCAGAAATCATGAGTGTTGATGGTGAAAAGGTTCTTTTTTCAAAATTTGAAGGAAAATGGCTGCTAATAAACTTTTGGGCAACTTGGTGCGCCCCTTGTCGTGAGGAAATACCCGAGTTAAATGAATTTGCACACACAAATAAAGATGTTAAAACCATTGCTATAGCAATTGATGATTTAGAATCCGTGAATAAATTTACAAAAAAAATCCCGATCAACTATTCATCTTTCATTGCTGAAAATGAAGGTGTTGAATTATCTCAATCTCTTGGAAATGATAGAGGAATTTTACCTTTCAGTGTAATCATTAGCCCAGATAAAAAAATAGAAAAGATATTTTATGGTAAATTAGAATTAAACCAATTAAATCAAACACTAAAAGCCCTTACTCAGTAGTTTAAGTATTAAATTCTTCTAAAATCTATTAAAATATAGACAAAATAAGCTAAATTCGGCAAAATACTCTTCTGTCAAACAAATTTAAAAACTATAAAATTATGTCAAAAAAAAGAATAAGTGTTATTCATGGGCCTAATTTAAACTTACTAGGCTCGAGGGAACCTGAACACTATGGGAAAATGACTCTTGATGACATTAATGCCTCACTGAAGAATCGAGCCAAAGAATTAAATATAGATATTGAATTTTTTCAAAGCAATAGTGAATCTGAAATTGTGAATAAAATACAATCATTATCAACTGATTTCACAATAATAAATCCTGCCGCCTTTACACACAGTTCAGTAGCAATCAGAGATAGTCTTGTTGCTAAAAATGTTAAATTTATTGAAGTACATCTTTCAAATGTATTTGCAAGAGAGGATTTTAGAAAAAATTCTTTTTTTTCTGATGTAGCAATTGGCATTATTAGTGGATTAGGCGCTGAAGGGTACATCGCGGCATTAAATTTTATAAATCAAACTAAATAATAATTGAGGTAAATATAAAATGGATTTGAGAAAGTTAAAAACTCTGATTGATTTAGTAGAAGCATCCGATATTTCTGAACTTGAGCTCACTGAAGGTGAAGAAAAAGTAAAAATCAGTCGTCAAAATAATATTCAACCTTCGGTAGCGCCAGTCAATTATGTTCAGCAGCCTATACAAGTGCCTACAGATAAACAACCTGCTGTGAAGGCTGAAGAACCTGAAGTTATAGAAAACATTACTGAGAGTAAAAATGTCATTACTTCGCCAATGGTAGGTTCTTTTTATAGAGCTGCCTCTCCGGATTCGGCGCCTTTCATTGACATCGGCTCTTCAGTTAAAAAAGGCGATACTTTATGTATTATTGAAGCCATGAAAATTCTCAATGAAATTGAATCTGATAAAGAAGGAACCATTTCAAAAATATTAATTGAAAATGGACAGCCTGTTGAGTTCGGACAGCCTCTTTTCGAAATAAGTTAAAGCACATGTTTGATAAAATTTTAATTGCTAATCGTGGCGAAATAGCCCTTAGAATCCTCAGAGCTTGCAGAGCAATGGGAATAAAAACAGTTGCCGTCTATTCAGAAGCTGATGCTGAAGCTAAATATGTAAAACTTTCTGATGAGTCTGTTTGTATTGGGCCAGCCCCCTCTAACTTAAGTTATTTAAATATTCCCGCCATCATTAGTGCAGCTGAAGTAACCGATGCACAAGCAATACATCCAGGTTATGGTTTTCTTTCCGAAAATGCAGACTTTGCAGAACGGGTTGAAAAGAGTGGGTTTACTTTTATTGGCCCCAGACCAGAGACCATTAGACTTATGGGTGATAAAGTTAGCGCTAAGGAGACAATGAATAAAACTGGCGTCCCCTGCGTTCCTGGTTCTGACGGTGCGCTCCCTGACGATAACGATGAAATTAAAAAAATTGCAAAAAAAATTGGCTACCCTGTCATTATTAAAGCAGCTGGAGGAGGTGGGGGAAGAGGAATGCGAGTCGTTCACACTGAAGCAGCCTTACTCAACTCAGTAGTAATGACAAAAAATGAAGCTCAGGTGGCTTTTGGAAACCCAGTGGTATATATGGAAAAATTTCTTGAAAAACCAAGACATGTTGAATTTCAAGTACTTGCTGATTCACATAAAAAAGCTATTCATCTAGGAACAAGGGACTGCTCTTTACAAAGACGCCATCAAAAAATTATTGAAGAAGCACCAGCACCCGGTATTAGTGAAAGACAAATGAATAAGATTGGTGCAAGGTGTGCATCAGCTTGCGAAAAAATAAATTATCGTGGAGCAGGTACATTTGAATTTTTATACGAAAACGGTGAATTTTACTTTATTGAAATGAATACTAGGCTTCAGGTTGAGCATACTGTCACTGAGCTAATTACCGATATCGACTTAGTACAAGAACAGATAAAAATTGCCTTTGGAGAAAAACTTTCTTTTCGTCAAAAAGATATCAAATATCATGGGCATGCTATTGAATGCAGACTAAATGCTGAAGATCCCTATAACTTCATGCCTTCTCCTGGCACAATAACTAGATTTCACTTACCAGGTGGCCCTGGCGTTAGAATCGATACACATGCTTATGGGGGATATAAAGTTCCATCAAACTATGATTCAATGATTGGAAAATTAATTACCTATGGTGAGTCAAGAGAGAAAGCACTAGCAAGAATGGATATTGCTTTATCTGAAATTCTTATTGAGGGAATCAAAACCAATGTTCCGCTTCACAGAGATCTTATGAGGGACCTTAGCTTCATGGATGGGGGTGTCAATATTCATTACCTTGAAAACAAGCTAAAAAATAAAACCTAGAAGTATGGCATGGACAAATCTTACTTTTTTTGCTCAAGATAAAGATATTGAATTATTAAGCGAGGCGTTAGATAAAAATGGTGCTTTATCCGTTTATATCCAAGACAGAAACCTGAATAAACTTGATGAAGAATTAATATTTGGAGAACCTCATAATGGCCCAAACAAATTTTGGGCGTCTAATCAAGTCCAGGCGTTATTTGATCAATCAGTAGATATTAATAAAATTCAGCAAAAGCTATCCTCAAATTTTAAAAATATACATTTTGAATTTAGTACAGCATCTGTATCTGAGACTGATTGGGTTAAATTATCACAATCTCAGTTCCAACCTATTTGTATCAAAAATAAAATTAATATTATTCCAACTTGGCATGAAATTGAAAATTCTGACCTTATTAATATTACTCTTGATCCTGGTTTAGCTTTTGGTACTGGTGCGCATCCAACTACGCATCTTTGTGCGGAATGGCTTATTGATAACGTTACTAGAAATTCAGAAGTAATGGATTATGGCTGTGGCTCAGGTATTTTAGCAATAGCTGCTTATAAGCTCGGTGCTGAAAAAGTATTAGGTGTTGATATAGATCCTCAAGCAATAGCTGCAAGCAAAGAAAATAGTAAAGTAAATAAGTGTTCTATTAATTGGCTTAACACTGATGAAAACTTTAAATTTCAAGCTGACTTGATTGTTGCAAATATACTCTCTAGTGCGCTTATGGTTTTAGCTCCTTTGTTAGCAAGTTACTGTAAGCCAACAGGCAAAATTGCATTGTCAGGTATACTTGAATCTCAAGAAGAAAAAATTAAAGAAATTTATTCACCTTGGTTTACATTTGAAGATACTTTAAAAAATGATGGGTGGATATGCCTAAGTGGTATAAAAAAAATACTATGAAATTTAAACAATGTTTATATATATTAATTTTTACGACTCTGACTTTAGGTTGTGCCTCAACCAAAAAAGAACAATTACCTGCGCCTCATAATAATTATACTGGCCTAACGGTTGATGAATATTTCAGTGGAGAGGGGGCCGTTACTTCGGAAATGATGAGGGCTTGCTCTAAATATGGTGGTCTCGATCAGAACAGTATCAATAACTCAGGTGATGATTTACTTTTACAAGATATCATTAGTTATCAATGCAACTTTGCTAATCGTTCATCAGATGAAATAACTATCGATGGAAAGTCCGTTAAAAGATTATCTGGCAGTGCAGCCATAAAGAAATGTGAAGAGCTTGGTTTTGTTATTGGTTCAACAGATTTTTCGAAATGTTTAAGGATACTGACGCAGTGAAAATAAAATATTTACTCATTTTAATTTTATCTTTATCAAATATTAATTATGTTTTTGCTAAAAATAAAACTATCAATTTCAAATGCAAAGGCATTGCAACTTTCGAATTAATGGGTTCCTCAGGGAAAAAAGAAGAAGTAAAAACACTTACTTTTAATTTTATTGATGGTGCTTTACAAGATTTGAATAATATTGATTGCGCTTGGACCGAAGAATTAATTCAGTGTAAATCAAATTTTTTAAATGTCCGTAATTTAGAAATTAACTATAAAAAAAATACAGTGACTGACTTCATTTCAGGCAATAAAGGGTTTGGCCAATATGTTGAAACGTTTACAGGTAATTGTGAACAACAATAAATAATGATTACAATCGAAAGTATTAATCAAAATTCTTTCAAGGTGACAGTGAATAAAGAATCTACAACAGAACATTTAGTTCTGTTAAATGATAACTTTTATCAGAGCATTACTAATGGAAAGATAACTAAAAAGGACCTCATCATAAAGTCCTTTGAATTTTTACTTCTTAGAGAATCTAATCAATCCATACTAAAAGAGTTTAATCTCGAAGTAATAAATCAATATTTTCCTGAATATAACAATGAAATAAAAAAAATTATCTTATAATAAAAAATCTTAATAAAATTAATTAAAAGGTTATTTTCATATGGTTAAAGCATACGCTGCATTGAGTGCAAAGGAGGCCTTAAAACCTTTTAAATATAAGGCGGAAGCTCTCAAAGAAAACGAAGTTAGGATAAAAGTTCAATCTTGTGGAATATGTCATAGTGATATTAGTGCTATAGATAATAGCTGGGGGAAATCTAATTATCCTTTAGTTGCAGGACATGAAGTAATTGGCGAGATTATTGAGCTTGGTTCTGAAACTACTCAACATAAACATGGAGACACCGTTGGTTTAGGTTGGCACTCAGGCTATTGTAATAATTGTAGTCACTGTAAAGTAGGTGATCATAACTTTTGTAGCAAAACAAAAAAAACCGTCTTTAGTCAATATGGTGGCTTTGCAGAGGAGGTAGTTGCCGAAGAAACTAGTGTTATCCCCATACCAAAGAAATTAAATCATAAAGATGCTGGACCGCTATTGTGCGGTGGCATTACTGTATTTACCCCCATCGTCGAATTTGCAATTAATAAGAATCATAAAGTAGGCATAATAGGAATTGGGGGTCTTGGTCATTTGGCAATACAGTTTTATAAAGCCTTAGGTTGCCATGTAACTGCGTTCACACACTCAAGTGATAAAAATATGCTTCTTAAAACTCTTGGAGCTGATGATGTCATTTCATCAAACGATATTTCCATTTTAAAAAATATTAATACTAAATTTGATTTATTAATATCAACAGTAAATGTAAATTTAAATTGGGATTTGTATTTGAACGCTCTCGAACCAAGAGGAAGACTTCATTTCGTTGGAGCGGTTTTAGAACCCATAAAGTCTTCAGTGTTTAATCTGATGGCAGGAAGGCGCTCAATATCAGGATCACCTGTGGGAAGTCCAAAAAATATAAAAAAAATGCTCGACTTTTGTGTTGAGCATAACATTAAACCTATTGTTGAACACTTTAAATTTAATGAAATAAATGACGCGATTAAGAAACTTCGAAACAACGATATTAGATTCCGCGCTGTTCTTAGCTGGTAAGATAAAAGTGGCTAATTACAATGTCAGTGGTCTTCAAACATTAGCTGAGTTGGCCCAATTAGCCAAAAACAAATGGTTTGTTTATATTTTAGAATGTTCAGATAAAACTTTGTATACAGGTATCACAAAAGATGTTGAAAGAAGAATAAATGAACACGGAACAAATAAAGGAGCAAAATATACACATCAACGTGGTCCATTCAGACTAGTTTACAAAGCTTCATTTGCCAGCAGAAGCTTAGCAAGCAAAGAAGAATATAGAATTAAATCATTATGTCTTAAAGATAAAATTAATTTGATTGAATCAGCCTGTTAATCTCCCCTTAATCCACCTAGCAAATAGTGAAAATTTACATTATTTTCAATTACCTATATACTTCGCACTCGTAAAGATTATCTATAATTTATCATTAGGTCTAATCTTCTCATAGACATAACTTAAGGATAATTCTTTGTCATTTAAAACTTTAAACCTTGCCCCAGAAATACTCAGAGCAATTCAAGATGCAGGGTACAAAGAACCCACTAAAATTCAAATGAAGTCTATTCCGCATGTTCTAAAAAAAGAACATGTATTAGCAACCGCACAAACAGGTACAGGGAAGACAGCGGCATTTGTTTTACCTATTTTAAATCATTTAATTTTAAATAAAAAAAAGGTTAAGGGGCCAAGAATTTTGATTATTTCTCCAACAAGAGAATTAGCAAATCAAATTACGGATAGTATTAAAACTTATTCTCGTTATTTAAAAATATTTTCGGTCACTATTACTGGGGGAATGTCATATCAACTCCAAAATAAAGTTCTATCAAAACCAGTTGATATTTTAATTGCTACGCCTGGAAGGCTTTTAGACTTGCACAAACAAAGAAAAATAAAATTTAATGATACAGAAATTATGGTTTTGGATGAAGCAGATAAAATGCTCGATATGGGGTTTGTGCCAGATATTAGAAAAATCTTTAACGCTACTAATAAAAAACAACAGATGCTTATGTTCTCAGCAACACTTGATCAAGAGGTTTCTAAAATAGCAGAAGAATTTCTTAAGACGCCTACAAAAATCTCAATTGAACCAGAGGCACTTGGACATTCGAATATTGAACAATCATTATATTATGTAGACAACCAATCTCATAAAATGAATCTTCTCCATCATTTTTTATCTCAAGATAATGTTAATCAAGCAATTATTTTTACTGCTACTAAAAGATTAGCCGACAAATTATCAGATGATTTATATCATAAAGATATTAAAGCCTCTTCTTTACATGGTGATATGACACAGAATAGTCGAACAAGGACCATTAATCGTTTTAAAAAAAATGGAATAAAAGTTTTAGTTGCAACTGATCTTGCATCAAGAGGTATTGATGTTAAACATATCACTCATGTTATTAATTATGATCTGCCAAGATTTGCTGAAGACTATGTTCATCGGATCGGCCGAACAGGTCGCGCAGATAAAAATGGATATGCTATTAGCTTAGTCAATGAAATAGATAAAGAACACTTAAAAAAAATAGAACGATTTACAAAGCTTAAAATAAACATAAAAACAGTTGAAGGTATGGAGCCTACGAAAATAACTGCAGAAGTCTTTAAAAAGAAAAGGGGTCGAAGTGGGAAAAAAAGACCATTTATTAAATCAACTAAGAATTTTAAGAATAGCGCTAATGCTCAAAAGCGAATGAAAAGTAAAAATAAAAAAAATAATCAGTCTACAACAGCTAAATCCGCTAAAGAATAAACTCCAGTCGGTCTTTTTTTATCAGATTTCCAAAATTTATCTTTCACTATGCAACAACGATCTCTATTCATATCAGCTACGCCAAACTTTAATTTAGCATTTGGAATTATTCTATAAATATATCTCTCAATTCCGTCTATAGATTCTGGTGCATCATCATGACCACAGAATATTAAAACATTTTTTTGTTTTGATTCTGTTTGTCTCACACATACAATGTCATCACGACCAATTTCCATCATTAGCTTTTTAATCTTATCTGTCTCTTGGTTTGTTAAAGGCTCAAGTCTCAATAAACTTATTCTTTTCATCACAGATATTGCATTCGCATTTATTTTTTGCTTATTAAGAAGTTGTGGAATAAATCGTACAATCCACATCTCTTTATCCTTTGAAGACTTAAAATTATTTATTATTTTGTCAACTGGATACTTTGAGAGGATGGGTGGGCGCATAGTTTATTTTTCATAACACATAAAAATATTATTTTAACCTACTTTATTTGCCTAAAGTCTATTAAAGTAACTTTCATTTTAAAATTAGATTAAAATCTATACTAATGACTTATATTATTTTCAAATACCTTATAACAGCAGCTTTGATAGTTCTTATCTCTGAACTTGCTAAATTTTCAGACAAAATAGGCGCTTTTACAAGTGCTTTACCTTTAGTAACTATTACTGTTTTATTTTGGTTATTTTTTGAGAATCAATCTACTGAAAAAATTGCAAATCACTCATACTATACTTTTTGGTATGTACTCCCCACACTTCCGATGTTTCTCCTTTTTCCATGGATTATCAAGCATTGGTCCTTTTGGCCAGCCATATTATTATCGATAGGATTTACTATTATTTTATTTTTTGTATATGTTATCGTTTTGAAAAAGTTTGGAATTGATTTAGTGTAAATTTGAATTAAAACCTTATTTTTAAGTCAGCCTACTTATGTTTTATTTATTAAAAATTATTATTGCTCTAGTTGTCATCATTGGTGCAACCGAACTGAGTAAAAAAAATACGACCTTAGCCGCTATTCTTTTGGCGATGCCTATTATATTTTTTGTGTCTTTTACGTTAATTTGGGAAGAATCAAAGGATCGAAATTTAATAAGTGGGCTTATTCAAGAGACGACCATGTATATTTTGCCCGTTATTCCATTTTTATTTTTATTTAGTTTTTTAGTAAAGTCTGGTTTGAATTATTACCTTGCCTTATTGATTGCAATTGTTGGAATTACGATAGGTACCTTATTAATGAAAAAATTTTATTAAAAAAAAGAGGCTAAAAAGCCTCTTTTTTTATTAATTCAAAATTTCTCTACTTACGTGATTTCCAGATTGAATATAATACCCATAGAGCAACTAAGCCTATAAGACCTTCGCTACCTAGCTGAGCTAATATTCCTGAAACGTTTCCAATTACATCAGTTTGACCAAGAAAAGGTACGTTTGAGGTACCCATTAGGATTTGAAGCACAATGGCAAGCGCCATAAGACTTACAACTGTTTCTGCAAGTCCCCCTGCCCACTTTCTAATTGTTGCTAATACATCCATATCAATTTCTCCTGTAATTTAAAAATAAGTTTAAACTTTCATCTCTTTAAACTGTGTAAAGTTTACCCCTATAAAACAGAAAAAATACAATATATAGTATTTTTTTTCAAAAATTTACTATATAGTGTTTTTTTAGTATAAAATTATAAGTTCCCCATAAAACAATCAATAAAACTTAAACAAGTCATTTGTTATTGCTTTTATGAAAAAAAGTGATACGTCCAGACAGTAAATAATTAATTACAAACAAAAACCCAATTAAAATCCCTGCTATATCCCAATTATTTCTTTTGTGTTCCCAAAACTCTTTTTTTGCTTTGTTTCTAACTTCAATGTAAATATTTTTATACTCTTTACCTAATCGTTCTACTTCTTGTTGATCTGATTTTTCATTTGCTTCTAACATTTGGTCAGCTAGATTTTCTTTCGCCTCTTTTTCATTTTCTGTAGCGTACTTCTCAAACATTTCCCAGCCTTCCATGTTTGATATCTGGAAATAATTAAAAGCATAGAATCCTGTAAGAGATAGAAGGGCAATAAAATATAGATTCATAAATCTTTGTAGGTATATTTTCATATTATTTTCTCTTAAAATATTTG
>JABBAU010000031.1 GCA_018607785.1 Methylobacillus sp. | reverse complement strand
CCCCATGTTTATTAATATGCTTGAAAACTTATCATCAATTTTAAAAAAAGCGGAGCGACATGCCGAAAAAAGAAAAATTGATAAAGATATCTTTATTAATGCTCGACTCATTGCTGACATGAGGCCACTCACAAGCCAAATTCAAATCGGGACAGATATGATTAGACTGGGTGTGGGAAGGTTAGCAAAAATTAAAGCACCTTCATATAAAGACAATGAAAAAACTTTTAAAGATTTACAGAATAGAATAAGCAAAACGGTTAATTTTTTAAAAAAGGTAAATCCAAAAAAAATGGAAGGCTCTGAAAATATGGAGATAAATTTTTCAATCAGAAGTAATGAATTTAAATTCAAATCAGGTAAAGACTACCTAACCAAATGGATGATCCCTCACTTCTTCTTTCATGTCACGACCGCCTACGATATTTTAAGATCAAATGGTGTTAATCTAGGTAAAAGAGACTACATAAAATTTTAGTTAGGGAATAAAAATAATGAAATCAATTGATAATATTTTGAATGCAATTATGAGTAATTTTTACCACCTTGCACCATGGCTCCTCCGACTAGGACTTGGTACCTCCTTTGTATTTCATGGACTAAGCAAATTTCCCCTACCTCCACAAAAGCTGATTGATTATTTTGGTTTTTCATCTGAGCTTGCCTCTTTTGTTGCCATTTCTGAATTAGGGGCAGGAATTTTATTACTCCTCGGTGGTTTTTTAAAAGGCCATGTCGGAAATTTAGTCACTCGATTTGCTGCTGGGGTCATTGTGATAGTAATGATTTTTGCCTTCACAATAGCTCACAGTGATTGGTTTATTACGCCAAAACTTTTTATGAGCGAACAGATATTTTTGATAATTATCGGCCTATACTTTTTTATTAGAGGAAATAATTAATTTTTTAAATGTGAATTAAAATGTGAGACTAAACGACTTATCATTAATGCAAGAAACATAACCCCCACCATGGCCTCAGTCATCGCCCACATTTTTGCAGTATATGATGTGGGTGTAATGTCTCCATAACCTAATGTTGTTAATGTAGTAAAACTAAAATAGAGCATATCTATTGAAAGCTTATTGGTATGCTGTAAGTTAAAAGTAAATGAGTCAGGATCAATCATTAATAGCAACATATAGAGCAAATACCAAAAAACACCAATTAAAATATATATCGATACTGCTCCACTGATAATGTGAGCATCTATTATCTTGGTTCTGAGTATTTCTTTAAATAATTCAATTATTGTGATGCCTATAATGAGAAGTTTTAAAAAATACTGAAAAACACTTTGATTTAAGTCAAAAATTAAAATATTTATTAAAATAAGTATTAATGAAACTACAGTAATTTTAAAAAGTTTTGTGTTGTGTTTATGTAGGAAAATACTACCAATTAAAATGCCAAGAAAAAGAATTTCAAGATTAACCAAGGAAAGCATTCCGTAATCAAATGCCATTGGACCTAGAAACATTACTAATACAATTGATGCTAATAGATAATAATTGGCATATTTCATAATTTAATTTTAGCTTAGTAAAGCTTGCTTGGAAAACTTTAATTAACTTAGTTTATCATCAGCAATATGGTATTTAGGGTCTTCAAGCACATTAAGCTCCACCATACTTTTAGCACTATCAAGCACCTCCATACAGTCAGGGCTTAGATGTACTAAATGTAATTTCTTTCCAAGTAATTTATATCTATTGGCCAAAGCATCAATAGCCATAATTGCACTATGGTCTGCCACTTTAGATTCTTTAAAATCAATAATCACCTCATTCGGGTCATCTTTGGTATCAAATAAATCATTAAAGCTTTTTACCGAAGCAAAAAAAAGTGTGCCTTTTAAATCATAAATCTTCCAACCTTTTTTATTTTTTGATGTAGTTACATCAATAACTTTTGCATGCTCCCATGCAAAGACTAAAGCTGAGACGATTACACCTAAAATCACAGCAATCGCCAAATCTGCAATGACAGTCACTGCTCCAACAAGCAATCCAACAAAAATATCCTTTTTTGGTACTTTTCCGAATAATCTAAAACTTCCCCATTCAAAAGTTTTTTCTGCAACAACAAACATCACACCTATAAGTGCAGCTAGAGGAATCATTTCAATCCATTGAGAAAGAAATAAAACAAAGGAAGCTAAAAATAATGCAGTTGCAATTCCAGATAGACGTTTGACAGCACCATTATTTATATTAATCATACTTTGACCTATCATTGCACATCCACCCATACCCCCAAAAAATCCTGTAATAACATTTGCAAATCCTTGCGCCAAAGATTCTTTGTTTGGCCTCCCCCTTGTATCAGTCATGTCATCTATTAAATTAAGTGTTAGGAGTGTTTCTATTAAACCAATTGCTGCCAAAAGAAAAGCATATGGCAGTGTGATCATCAAAGTTTCAATTGTGAGAGGAACAATCGGAAAATTAAATTCTGGAATTCCACCTGCAATTGAACCAAGGTCGCCAACTGTTTTAGTATCAATAGAGAAAAAATAAACAATCCCAGTAGTCAGAATAATGGCAGCAAGTGTTGAGGGAATAATTTTTGTAAGTTTTGGAAAGAGATAAATTATTGCAACAGTTAGAAAGATTAGGCCAGCCATTGCATAAAGAGGCATTCCACTCATCCATGTAGGTAAACCCTCATCATTTATAACTTTAAAATGATTAAATTGCGCAAGAAAAATTACAACAGCAAGTCCGTTAACAAAACCAAGCATTACAGGGTAGGGCACCATACGAATAAATTTACCTAATTTAAATAAGGCAAATATGATTTGTAATAAACCCATTAAAATAACTGTTAGAAAAAGATACTCCGGTCCATGCTGAACTACTAGTGAAACCATCACAACAGCTAAGGCTCCTGTTGCGCCTGAAACCATACCAGGCCGACCACCAAAAACTGATGTAATAAAACAAACTAAAATAGCTGCATATAATCCAGTTAAGGGTGAAACTTGAGCTATGAGGGCAAAGGCAATTGCCTCTGGTACCATTGCTAAAGCAACCGTAAGACCACTTAATAGATTTGTTTTTACTTCAGGGAAATTTTGCATTAAGCTCTACTTTTAAAAAAATGATGTAATGATTGAATTAAAATAGCTTGCCAATCTAACATACTTATTTCACATCTCAGTATCTAATTGACCTTAATCATTAATTCATTTCTTCTAAAAAAGGGTAATGTCCATGGCGGGTTATATCTTGCAATTTTTATTTCACCTGAAGTCTTGAGATTTTTTTCTTTAATAAATTTATTAAGTAAATTTTCTTTTTCTTGATAACTAGACTCTCTAATGAGCCCTGAAAAAACAATCACAGCATATTTTTCTCTTGGAAGACTTATAATTTTAATTTCTTTATTGTTAGGTTTTGGTAAAGTCGCCAATGTGAAGTTATCAGGCATAATAAAAGAGATAACCCAAGTATTATTATTGCCCTCAGTAAGGACGGGTGTTGTCATATCAATTTTTTGAGAAACGGCTTCCATTTCTACCGGAGCAGTCATTTCTATTCGTGAATTACCATCAATACTTTCATTATTACCAAAGATATAGTCAGCTAAGATCTTAAATCCTTTTGAGGATGCATCGTCAAAATCACCATAAACTTTAACTTGAGCAATTATCTTAGGTGCATATTCCCTAATCTCAAATTTATCTTCTTTTAAAACTAGCGTAAATTTTGGTTCATCAGTTGCCATCAGAGAATTTGATATGAGCATAAAAAAAATTAAAAGATATGAAATTTTCATTTTGATGTAACTTAAATTAAGAATAAGTGGCGGAGAGCGAGGGATTCGAACCCTCGATACAGGTTTACCCCGTATGCTTCCTTAGCAGGGAAGTGCTTTCGACCACTCAGCCAGCTCTCCTATTTTTCGTAACAATACTCTTATATTTTATCTAAATCAAAAGCTTTATGAAGAGCATTTACAGCCTTATCCAATGATTTTTCTTCAAGGATAACTGATATCTTTATTTCACTTGTCGAGATAGTACTAATATTTACCCCTTCTTCAGCAAGTGTTCTAAACATTTTACTTGCTACACCCACATGAGATCTCATACCAACTCCAATTATTGAGAGTTTAGCAATTTTATCGTCTCCCTTAACCTCTCGTGCTTTTATATGATCTTTTACTTTTTCATTTAAAATTTTTAAGGTTCTCTTTAAATCATTTTTTTGAACAGTGAATGTAAAATCAGTAAGTCCATCTTGACCTAGGTTCTGAATGATGACATCCACATCAATTTTTGCCTCTGCAATTGGACCTAGTATTTGATATGCGATACCTGGCATATCTGGTACGCCGAGAATATTTACTTCAGCCTCATCTCTATTAAAAGCAATACCTGAAATAATTGGATCTTCCATATTCTTTTTTTCCTCAAAATTAATTTCTGTACCATCGTTATTCGGTGAAAAGCTTGATAAAACTCTGAGCTTCACTTTATATTTGCCTGCAAATTCAACTGATCTTGTTTGTAATACTTTTGAGCCAAGACTGGCCATTTCTAACATTTCCTCAAAGTTGACTGATTTAAGTTTTTTTGCCTCAGGGACTACTCTTGGGTCTGTTGTATAAATTCCATCAACATCTGTATAGATTTGACACTCCTCAGCTTTAAGAGCAGCTGCAAGGGCTACTGCGGTTGTATCTGAACCACCACGACCAAGTGTTGTGATATTTCCTTTTTTATCTACCCCTTGAAATCCCGCAACAACGGCAATAAAACCATTTTTCAAATCTTTTTTTAGATTTGTGTCTTCAATATTTAAGATTCTTGCCTTACTGTGTGCTCCATCAGTTTCAATTTTTACTTGGTGGCCTGAGTAACTTTTAGATTTAAATCCTAGATTAATTAAGGCCATTGCCATTAACCCACTTGTAACTTGTTCACCGGTTGAAACAATAGAATCATATTCTCTTAACTCAGGGCTTGGCATCATTTCTTCACATAGCTTGATCAGTTTGTTAGTCTCGCCTGACATAGCCGACACCACTAAAACCACTTGATGGCCTTGGTTATAAGTTTTTATTGCTATATTAGCTGCTGCCTTAATCCTTTCAGGATTAGCTACCGATGTACCACCAAATTTTTGTACGATAATGCTCATTTTTTAAGATATTTTATTTGCTTAGACTTGTTTGAACGAGTTTGAACGCTTCATGAACTAGTTTTGTATTTGTACCACCTGCCATTGCCATATTTTTTCTACCTCCACCTTTGCCACCAACTTTCTCTCCAAGAGTTTTAGCAATGGTTCCTGCATCAATTTTATCTGTAAGGTTATCTGTGACCCCAACAGCAAAACTTACATTCGAGTCGTTTACTGAGGCTAGTATTATAACTGCTGTTTGGAGTTTTTGTTTTAATTTATCAATCATCCCTCTTAATTCATTAGGCCCTTGCTCATTAATAATCTCATTTAAATAATTAAAATCATTTATTTTGATAGCTTTTGAAATTAATTCGTCGGTCTGATTAAGTGCCAGTTGAGATTTGAGTTGGTTTTGTATTTTTTCATTATCTTTTATCTGAGTCAGAATGCTGGTAATTTTTGATGGTATTTCCATGGTATTTGTATTTAAATCTTTAGAAATCTTATTTAATAACTCTGTTTGTTCATTCAAAAGATTCATTAGGTTGTAGCCAGAAACACCTTCAATCCTTCTGACTCCAGATGCCACTCCAGATTCAGAATAGATTTTAAAGAGACCTATATCACCAGTACTTTCGACGTGTGTACCACCACATAATTCAATGCTATTTCCAATAGTTAGTACACGTACATCTGAATCATATTTTTCACCAAAAAGCATTAATGCTCCTGATTCTTTTGCTTGATCTATAGCCATCATTTCGGTATTTGTTCTTTTATTCAATAAAATTTCATTATTGACTATAGTCTCAACTTCATTTAGCTCTTCATTTGAAATAGGTTTCGTATGTGAAAAATCGAACCTCGTTTTAAGATTATCAACAAGCGAACCCTTTTGCTCAACGTGATCACCAAGTACAATTTTTAAAGCCTTATGGAGTAGGTGGGTAACTGAATGATTTCGCTTAATATGATTTCTTCTCTCGATGTCAATTTGAGCTTTAATTTTTTGATTTATTCTAAAAGATCCAGATTTAACCTTACCAATGTGCCCATATACATTTTTTTTAATTTTAATCGTATCTTGGACAGTAAACTGATCATTCTCAGACTCAATTACCCCTTGATCACCCACTTGACCACCAGATTCTGCATAAAAAGGTGTTTTATCTAGAATAAGTACAGCTTCATCTTTACTGTTGATTTCATCTACTTCGACATCATTTTTGTAGATTGCTAAAATTTTAGATGAAGAGTTATTTTCCTTATAGCCCAGGAATTCTGTTTCTTTGCCTTCGTAAGTTAGGGTTTTAATTTGTTTGAATTTACCTGATTCTCGTGCCATAGTTTTTTGAGATTTCATTGAAATTTCAAATGTTTTTATGTCAACGTCAATCTTATTTTCTCGGCAAATGTCGGCAGTTAAATCCAGAGGGAAGCCATAAGTGTCATGTAATTTAAAAGCAATCTCACCGTCAAGCATTTTTAAATTTTTATTTTGAGTCTCTTTTATAGCATTATCAAGAATAGACATACCATTCTCGATGGTAACAAAGAAACGCTCCTCTTCTAAAAATATTTCCTTTTCGATAGATTTTATTTTGGAATTTGTTACATTTTTATCGTCATCCATAAGCTTTAAAACAAAAGGTACTAGCTTATTAAAGAAAGGTTTCTTACAACCCAGTTTATAGCCGTGCCTAATAGCTCTTCGAATAATTCTTCTTAAAACATAACCCCTTCCTTCATTTGCAGGTAATACCCCATCTCTTATGAGATAGGTGGATGTTCTAATGTGATCTGCAATTACCTTGAGTGAATTATGATTTAAATCTTTAGTGTTAGTAATATTGCCTATCTCAGCAATTAATTTTTTAAATAAATCAATCTCATAGTTTGAATGGACATCCTGAAGAACTGCTGAAATTCTCTCCAAACCCATTCCTGTATCTACTGATGGCTTTGGTAGAAGATTCATTTTTCCAAATTCATCACGGTTGTATTGCATAAAAACTAAATTCCAGATCTCTATGAAACGGTCACCATCCTCATCTTTTGATCCAGGGGGGCCTCCAAAATAATCTTCACCGTGGTCATAGAAGATCTCACTGCAAGGACCACATGGTCCGGTATCTCCCATCATCCAAAAATTATCTGAAGCATATTTACTTCCTTTATTATCTCCAATAAGAATAATTTTATCTTTCGGTAAATTTATTTCATTTGACCAAATTTCGAAAGCCTCTTTATCCTCTTTATATACCGTGACCGATAATTTTGAAGATGGTATTTTATAGACCTCTGTTAATAACTCCCAGGCAAATGTGATAGCTTCTTTTTTAAAGTAATCACCAAAACTAAAATTACCGAGCATTTCAAAAAAAGTTAGATGTCTTGCTGTATAGCCAACATTCTCTAAATCATTATGCTTTCCTCCTGCTCTTACGCAGCGCTGACTAGACGTTGCACGCAAATAACTTTTTTTCTCATTTCCTAAGAAAATTTCTTTAAATTGGTTCATACCGGCATTTGTGAAAAGTAATGTCGGGTCGTCATGAGGTACTAAGCTTGAAGAGGGAACAATTTCATGGCCTTTTGAGGCAAAAAAATCTAGAAATTTATTTCTAATTTCTTTTTCAGTTAAGATGATTTTATTTTTCATAGCTTAATCAAAACTTTTTCCAGATAAGATTTTTTTAATTAATTCTATGTCAAAACCTCTTCCCTGGAGAAATCTTATTTGTTTAGCTCTCTCCTCTAATGACTTTGGAGTTTCAGAAAATTTCTTTGACCAAACTTTTTTTGCGAGCGAATAACTCTCTATTTTTATTTTGAAGAGCTCATTATTTATAATATCTTCATTAACTCCTCTATTTTTCAATTCGTATCTAATTTTCTCGGCTCCATATTTACCTTTTTTTGCAAATATAAATTGCTCTGTGAATCTTTGATCTGATAACCAATTATCACTTTCAAGATCGTTAAGTGTGTCTTTTATATTTTGATTATCAAGTTCAAGTTCTATAGCATAAGCATTTATTTTCTTAAATAATTCTAGACGAGAGTATTCTCTTTTGCCTAGATAATAAAGTGCTCTTTTCTTTAATAAGGTAATATTTTTATCAATATTACTTTTCAGATTCTGCATCATCCTCAGGTGTTGTATCTTCTATTTCAATTTCTGCTGAAATACTTGATTTATCCCTAACTTGATTTTCAATATCTTTAGATATTTCTGGATTATCTTTAAGGAAATCTCTGACATTATCTTTACCTTGACCAATTTTATCGCCATTATAGCTGTACCATGAACCTGACTTTTCTATGATGTTTAATTTAACTGCCTGATCTATAATTTCGCCTTCTAAAGAGATGCCCTCCCCATAAAGCATATCAAATTCAGCCTTTCTAAATGGCGGCGCAACTTTGTTTTTAACAACCTTAACTCTTGTTTCAGCACCAATGACTTCATCATCTTTTTTAATTGCGCCTATTCTTCTTATATCAAGCCTGACAGAAGCGTAAAATTTGAGTGCATTTCCACCTGTAGTTGTTTCTGGATTGCCAAACATAACACCAATTTTCATTCTAAGCTGGTTGATAAAGATGACCATAGTATTTGTTTTTTTAATATTGCTTGTTAATTTTCTTAATGCCTGTGACATAAGCCTAGCTTGTAAGCCCATATGAGAGTCACCCATATCCCCTTCTATTTCTGCTCGAGGTGTTAATGCAGCAACAGAATCTACGACAACAATGTCAACGGAACCACTTCTAACAAGCATGTCCGCAATTTCAAGTGCTTGCTCGCCCGTATCTGGTTGTGAAACAAGTAATTCCTCAATATTTACCCCAAGTTTTGCTGCATATTGGATATCAAGTGCGTGTTCAGCATCTATAAAAGCAGCTGTACCCCCTACTTTCTGCATTTGAGCAATCACTGAGAGTGTAAGCGAAGTTTTTCCTGAAGACTCTGGACCATATATTTCAATGACACGTCCTCTCGGCAAACCACCAATTCCAAGTGCGATATCAAGTCCCAATGAGCCAGTTGAGACTGATTGGATGTCTTCGACGACTGAGGTGTCATCCATTCTCATTACTGAACCTTTTCCATACTGTTTATCTATTTGCGCAAGAGCTGCATCTAGGGCTTTTCTTTTATTTTCATCCATTAAATGGTTACCTTTGATAAGAGTTTTTAATTGTTTTTTATTATTTCATACTTGTTGTTATAACGTAAGGTTCAAGAGTTCATTTAATACAAAAAGTATAGATTCTTCTCTAATTTTCTCTCTTGACCCATTAAACTTTGCTTTATGTTCCAGAATTATTTTTTTTTCATTAGCAAAAGCAAAAAAAACAGTTCCTATAGGTTTTTCTATTGATCCACCATCAGGACCAGCAATACCTGTAATGCTTACACTTAAATTAGCTTCACTATTTCTTAAAGCCCCTAGTGACATTTCATTGGCAATTTCTTGGCTAACAGCCCCAAAATTATTTAAATTTTTTTCGCTCACGCCTAATAAATCTATTTTCGCATTATTGCTGTAGGTTACATAACCTCTATCAAACCAATTAGAGCTTCCAGGTATTTCAGTAAATATTGCTGATAAAAGACCACCTGTGCATGACTCAGCTGTGACAAGATGAATATTCCTTTTAATACATTGATTTGCTAATTTATGAGAAATTATTTTAAGTTTTTTAGAAAACATATTTAGTAAAAATAATCATTATTAACGCCGCATAAAGAGCAGCTGCGATATCATCAATCATGATGCCAAAGCCACCATCAAATTTCTTTTCAAGAATATCAATGGGGAACGGTTTAAAAATATCAAATATTCTAAATAATAAAAAGATAAAAAACATCTCAAATAAACTTGGTTTAAAGTAAATTAAAAGAGCGAGAAATGCCACTATTTCGTCGATCACAATGCAGGATGGATCTTTAACTTTCATCATGATGCAGGTTTTGTTTGATACATAAATGCCTATAAAAAAAAGAGTTGTTACGAAAAAATAATCATAATGTTGAGGGAGTAATTGAGTAAAGTAATATAAGGGTATTGCGACTAATGTTCCAATCGTGCCTGGTGCAAAATTTGCTAAACCTGAACCGAATCCCAACGCAATAAATGTGGACTCATTTTTTAAAAGTAGTTTATTTATTTTCAAAATGCTCATAACCTTTTTTTAATTTTATCTCTTTATCATGATCATCCATAACAAGTTTTTTATCTCGAGTCACAAAACCTACCCTTGAAATATCTAATTTATTTTTTTTGATTAATTTTTCTATAGTAGACCGCATTTTTTTTGATGCTGTCAGGATTGTTTGATAATCGTCGCCTCCATAAAGAGCTAAATCTACTTTTTTATTTTTTCTTAACCAGTTATTTATTGGAAGATCATCCAGGAAAACCTTGGCCCCCACTTTGGAAGCATTTAAAATATGATTTAAGTCAGCTATAAAGCCATCTGAAACATCTATCCCTGCATTACAAAAGGAATGAATCTTTTTAATAGCAATCATATCTGGCACGGGTTTTTCAAGAGCATCCATAGATTTTTTTGACAATGTACTAGGGGCAGTTATATTTTTTTTTGCTATTTTTAGCCCTAAAGCTGCAAGCCCAAGCTCTCCTGTGACCCAAATATCATCCCCAATTTTTGCCCCTGATCTAAGCAAAACATTTTTTTTATTAACACTTCCTAAAACAGTAACATTGATAGATAGGGGACCTTTTGTAGTGTCTCCTCCTATGAGTTCAGCATTGTATAGTTTGCAGCAAGCAAAGAATCCTTGAGAGAATTTTTTAAGCCATTCACTATTTGATTTTGGGAGGGCAATTGAGAGTAAGGCAAACATAGGAGAAGCACCCATTGATAGAATATCAGAAACATTGACTGCCATTGCTTTCCACCCAAGTTTATAAGGATTTGTATTTGGTAAGAAATGAATCTTTTCATTCAGCATGTCTGTTGAAATTGCCCAATAATTATCCTTATCTCTTTCAAATAATGCAGCATCGTCACCAATACCCTTGTGAGCTTTCATAGATTTTTTATTAAAGTATTTTTCGATAAGCTCAAATTCAGTTTTCATTTCTTCTTTGGCCTGAAAGATCTTACGAATTCTTCCTTTGTTTCAATGTATGGGGCACCAATTAGGTCAAGGCAATAAGCTACTGAAGCAAAAATGCCATGCGTTATTATATTATTCTGTTTATCTTTTACGCCTTCTAATGTTTCGACAATGGCCTTAGGCTGACCTGGAAGATTAATGATAAGAGTACTTTTTCTAATAACGGCGACTTGCCTTGATAAGATGGCTGTTGGGACAAAATTTAAGCTAATTTGACGCATTTGCTCACCAAATCCAGGCATCTCTTTGTCGCCAATAGCTAAGGTAGCTTCAGGTGTTACATCTCTTAAAGCAGGCCCTGTACCTCCAGTTGTTAGAATTAATGAACATTTTTTTAAATCACTAAAATCGATTAAAGTACTTTTGATTTTGGAAAGCTCATCTGGGATGACAATAGATTCCGTATGAAAATTAGTCTTTAAAGTTTTTTTTAGCCAAGCTTCTAATTCAGGTATACCTTTATCTTCGTAGACTCCAGCGGATGCTCGATCACTAATTGATACTAATCCAATTTTAATGAATTTTTCTTCCATAGGTATGTCATTATTGTATTAAGAAAATCAATTTTATCATTACCAAGGGAGTCGTATGAATAAATCCATTTTTAATTTAATTTTTATAGTAGTTTTTTCTATTTCAACAAATTTAGTTGCAGAAGAAAATTTATTTGAAAAAAATTACGTTATACAGAGTCCTGAAGGCTTTAAGTCATTTCAACAAACCCCTGATACTAAAATCATGAGGGGTTGGGATAAGGATACTGATAATGTGATGATGTTAGAAAATGGATATGACTTTATGGGCTTTTCAGGGTTTGTGAGCACTAACATACCGCCAGCTGTTGCTCTCGAGCATGGTCAAAAAATTAAGGCTGATTTAATCCTAATTTATGACAGACAAATCAATCAAGGGGATAGAGCTTCAAAATTTAAACAGGCAAGAAGAAAAGCGATTGAAGAAAAGCGAGTCAAAGATTTCGGGAAGGTAACTGAAATTGAAATAACTGAAGAAGACTTAGTTGATGCCAATGTAATGTATGACTTTTACGCATCCTACTGGGTTAAACTTCCAAAGCCAACGTTCGGGACCCATTTTATTGAGCTTGGCCAAGGTGAAAACAGAGAGAACGCCGAGGGCGTTCAGGTGATTGCCGTTATCAAAGGATCTGCAGCTGCAAAAGCTGGAATAATGAGAAATGACAGCATTATTTCAATTAATGGTCAAAAAGTATCAACCCCTGATGAATTAATATCTCTGATTAGGAAAAATAAAGGCACCGATATTGATGTTGGCTATATGAGGAATGGTAAAGCCTCTCAAACAGTTGCAAGTATTTAACTCACTGAAAAATTTCTTTTAAGTAACGAAAGAGCTCTCTTTGATGCTTTTTTAATCCCTCTTGCTTAATTTCTTTTTGGGCATTGGTGACCAGACTTCTCAATCTTTGAATCTCAATACCTTCCATTTCGTTTACTAGGTTTGTTAAATTGGAAACATCCGTAATAAGTTTATCTCGCCAAACCTCTGCTTGATGATGCTTTCTTATTTCACTTTTAGATTCAAACTTTAATTGATCAACGAACTCGTAGGCCTTTGAAAGATCAATCCCTCTTAGTAATTTTGCTAAATATAAACTTTGTCTCTTTTGAGCTGAGCTTCTTTTAATATCCTTTAGATCTTTAATTGCCACAATAATATTTTCAGGGAGTTCCATTTGGGCTATTTGTTTATCTGTCAAAGAGGCCAAAATTTTGCCAAAGGCGTGTACATCTTTAGCCTTTTTTTTAAGTGCCGTTTTACTGATTAAATTATCTATCATATCTATCATTTAAAATTTAATACCAAATCTTCATTTTCATTATGTATCATATCATTTTAATAATTTTCAAATGTTGAATGATTAAATTACTCAATTATTCCCAAGATGATTTATGTGAGTTAGCCGAAGACATAAATAAAATCGCTAAAGTCAGAGGTGCATCCGAATCAGATGTTGAAATTGATATTGATTCTGGCACTTCAGTATCAGTCAGATTAAAAAAACTAGAATCAGTTTCATTGAATAATGATAAAAGTTTGTCTATTACAGTATATTTTGGGAAGAAAAGAGGGGTAGCAACGACATCTGATTTTAGTAAAGAAGCAATATCATCTTGCATTGATGCTGCCTGCGATATTGCGAAATTTACTGGTGAGGATAAGGCTTTCGGTCTCGCTAGTGCATCATTATTTCCAAAAAAAAAGATAGAGCTCGATTTATATTATCCATTTGAAGAATCGCAAGATGAAATGATTAATTGTGCATTAGAGGCAGAGAAAGCGGCATTGGCATTTGATAAAAAAATAGATAATTCTGAAGGAGCTAATTTTAGCTCTTCAAAAAATCTATTTGTTCAGGCAAATTCAAATGGATTTTTAGGCGGGTTTCCATCTTCTCGACACACAATTAGTTGCTCTGTCATAGCGAAGGATAGTTCTGGGATGCAAAGGGATTACAGCTACAGTAATGCCCGTAAAATTTCTGACTTGAGTCCCTTAAAAGAAGTTGGTGAAAGCTCTGCTAAAAGAGCCCTAATGCGTTTGATGCCTAAGCGAATAAAAACAGGCAAATATCCTGTAATTTTTGAATCACGGGTAGCTACCTCTTTGCTTTCTTCTTTGGTTTCGGCAACGTCTGGAACAAACCAGTATCGTAAAACATCTTTTTTATTAGATTCACTTGATAAGAAAATTGCCTCTGAAAGCCTCACGGTTCATGAAGACCCGTACTTAAAAAATGGAAATGCTACAACCTATTTTGATGGGGATGGAGTTTTTGTGAAACCAAGAGTTGTTGTTGAAAAAGGTTTTTTGAAAGGTTATTTCTTGTCTTCGTATAGTGCAAGAAGATTAAATATGGAAACAACGGGTAATGCCGGAGGCGCGCATAACTTAATAGCCAATCCGTCAAATCTTAATTTTGATGGGCTATTAAAAAAGATGAAAAGGGGATTGGTTGTTACAGAATTGCTTGGTCATGGTTTGAATATGGTGACAGGTGATTATTCTAGGGGTGTTGCAGGGTTTTGGGTGGAAGAAGGGACCATAATACATCCTGTTGAGGAGATAACCATAGCTGGGAATATGAAAGATATGCTGTTAAATATTTCTGATGTTGGTAATGATACGTATACGAATGGTTCTGAATATATGGGTTCAGTATTAATCACTGATATGACTATTGCTGCTGGAGCTTAGACTTTTACTTTCTAAAGTGAGGAAATTAAATGTGATGCTAAAGGGCGTTGGCTAGTTTTATTCTTCTCTTCAACAGAATTAAAGTCCTCAAAATGTGATATGGAATCATCTTCTATTTGATTTTGATTATTTGATGTGTCGACAGCATCGTCCGTTGCATAATCAAAGGTATCGTCATCAGATAAATAATCTAAATATTTATCATAGTCAATTTCTTGTTTTCCAGCTATTTGAGCTTCACGCATCTGTAGCCAAGAATCTCTCTGGAAAGCATAAGGATCTATTGACGCATCATCCATTAGGTTTGTTGCATCAAGAAGTTGAGCTCTTGTGTTGATAATCTTACCAACATAAAGTGCATTTCTTAGTCTTACATTATCAATATAACCAATAGGGTCTATGAAAAGACCATCCACTGCCAAACCTGTTCCATCTCTAAATGTTGATGGACCAAACAAAGGTAACACTAAGTAGGCACTATCTCGCCATCCATAGCGCGCAAGTGTCGTTCCAAAATCTTCTCTGTTACGTTCCTTATAGTTATTTACATTGGTTGAAGAGACATCGATAAAACCTAATAAACCCACGGTTGTATTCACAATTACACGTCCGGCATCAGTCATGCCCTGTTCAAAATTAAGTTGCAGAAAACTATTAACTGCAGTTATGAAGTCTGTGATGTTGTTGTAAAAATTATTAACACCTTTTTTAGCTACATCGGGCGTGACATAGTTGTATCCCATCGCTATTGGCTTGAGAATGGCGCCATCAATGGTGTCGTTAAATTTATACACCCCCCGGTTAAAACCTTCATAAGGATCTTTGGGATTTTCTTCAGCGATAGCGATCGTTGCTGAAAAAAGAAGCGTTATTAGTATTAATTTAATGTATTTATTTATAATCATATTTCTCTATTATGTCATATTTGTTGCTTATTCAGGACGATTAATGATGATTTTTTTTATTAATGTTGCTAAAAAACAACAATCATTTACACGCTTTATACATTGCTAGTGCTTTATCTCTTTGTTCGCTGTGGTCAATTATTGGAAAAGGGTAGTCCTCACCTAGCTTGATAGGGAAGGTATCGGTATTTTTTTCAAAATGCATCCAAGGCTGATGAATCTGTTTGGAAGATAATGGTTCAAGTTGGGGAAGGTATTTTTTGATAAATAATCCATCCTTATCAAATTTTTCAGATTGAAGAATCGGATTAAAAATTCTAAAGTAAGGCTGAGAATCACATCCAGTCGAAGCAGCCCACTGCCACCCTCCGTTATTGGCAGAAAAATCAAAGTCAATTAAATTATCCTGAAAATATTGTTCACCCCACCTCCAGTCGATTAATAAATCTTTTACTAAAAATGAAGAGACGATCATCCTTAGACGATTATGCATATAACCTGTTTGATTTATTTGTTTCATTGCTGCGTCAATAATTGGGAACCCAGTTAAGCCATTTTTCCATGCCTCAAATTTCTTTTCATCATTTTCAAATTGCAAATTTTCAAACTGAGGTTTAAAGGATTTATTTTTTGATACGTGGGGAAAGTTAGCAATAATTTGAAAATAAAAGTCCCGCCAAATTAATTCACTTAGCCAGGTTGAAGCGCCATCATTATCTGCTTCTATGGCCATTTTTGCTAGATGCCTAATTGAAAGTGTACCAAAACGATTATGAACAGATAAATAAGAAACTCCCCTAACAGCAGGATAGTTCCTACTTTTAGAATAAATTTTTATATTTTTATAAAATTTCTCTAGGAGTTTTTTACCACCGCTTGTTCCTGTAGGTAAGTCAAGTTCCTCTAAATTAGTTTTTTCAAATGAGAGCTCCTCTATTGATGGCAGTGGTTTATGAGTAAATTTTGCAAAATTACTTTTATGGTCTTCACATTTATATAAATCAATACCTTCTTCATTTAATTTTTTTAAATGGTTATTTTTGTAGGGTGTAAATACTGTGTATGGTTTGTTTGATTGCGTTAAAATTTCATCACACTCAAATAAAACTTGATCTTTAAAGGCGAAAGTTTTTACTTGTTTTTTTGATAAAATTTCTGTGATCGAATTATCTCTCTCTTGAGCATACGCTTCGTAGTCTCTATTAATATATAGGGAGTCACATTTATACTCTTTTATTAAATTTGGTATTAGTGTTTCTGGCTCTCCTTTTTCAATTATTAAATCAGAACCTTGTTTGTTTAAATTTTCTTTAATTTCTTTGAGTGATTTAAGAATAAATTCAATTCTTCGATCTTTTTTATTTTTAAGCTTGTTTAAAATATGCGTATCAAAAATAAATACAGTAAAAACTTGATCTGAGTTTTTTAAGGCATGAAAAAGAGCAGCATTATCGTATAGTCTCAAATCTCTTCTTAACCATATAATGCTATTTACTTTCATATTATTCTCGATGATAAGGATGGTTATTTAAGATAGCAAATCCTCTAAATAGTTGCTCAATTAGGATTAATTTTACAGTTTGGTGAGGAAGTGTCATTTTTGAAAGAGATATATTTTCCAAACTGCCTTTAAGTAAGTCTTTATCTAGACCGTCTGCTCCTCCAATAATAAAAGTAATCGTAGGCGAATGCTGTATCCACTTTTCCAATTTAGAAGAAAAATTTAATGAAGAAAAAGAATTTCCATTTTCATCAAGGCAGATATAAATCGATTCTTTAATATAGCTTTTAATTGTGATGGCTTCCTGTTTTTTTTTCTTATCAATTGTACTAAAGTTTTTTTCTGGTTTTATTTCTACCCACTCAAATTTTACAAAACTAGGAAGTTTTTTTTCATAGTTTTTTATACCATCTTGTAGCCATTTATCTAATTTATTACCTATGGAGATAATTTTGATTTTCAAGGCGATTTAACTCCAATAGTAATTAGCTTGACCACAACTCTTCAAGATTGAAGTATGCACGAGTTGCTGGTGTCATGATATGGACAACGATATCTCCTAAGTCCACCAATACCCAATCACCTTCAGATTCGCCCTCAATGCCAATGACATCAATTCCAGACGTAGTCATTTTTTCTTTAATGTTTCGTGCTAGCGCTTTAGTCTGCCTTGTTGAAGATGCGCTTGCAATAATCATAAAATCACTAATCGAAGTAAGTTTTTTGACATTTAGCTCAACTATATCAAACGCTTTGATATCCTCTAGAGCATTGATAACTTGTTTTTTAATACTTAATGTTGAAAGCAAATTTAAGCAGCTTGTATAGCAATTGAATTTTTTGTAATGGTCATGTTATTGGATTCATCTAAATAGACCAAAGTAGGACGGTAAGATTTTAGCTCTGCTTCGTTATAACTTGAATACGTTGCAATTATCAGTTTGTCGCCAGGACTGGCTTTATGAGCAGCAGCGCCATTGATTGAAATAATACCTGAATTCTTTTCAGCTCTTATTGCATAGGTGATGAATCTTTCTCCATTTGTGATATTGTAAATAGAAATTTGCTCATACTCATTTATATCAGCAGCTTTTAAAAGGGATGAGTCGATGGCACATGATCCTTCATACTCTAATTCAGAATGAGTTACAGTCGCTCTATGAAGTTTTGATTTGAGCATGGTTCTTTGCATAAGTATCTCAATATTTCTTATATGGTTTAAAACGTCACATTATAGTCATTAACTATCATCTGTGCAAAATTCTATATTGTCAATGAGTCTTATATTCTCATAATATGCTGCACCTAAAATCACTAATTTTTTATCACTATCTATAGGTTTTAATAAATCTTTTTGGCGTCTTATTTCAACATAATCAACAATCCAACCAAGGTCAGTAAGTTTTTTTTGTGCAGATAATTCTACCTCCTTGATATCTGAAAATTTTTTTAATTCTATAATTGCATTTTTTAAAGTGTCATAGAGTGTTGGCACTATTAATCTTGATTCTTTGCTAAGAAGACTGTTTCTGGAACTTAATGCAAGAGAATCTTTTTCTCTCACAGTTTCAATAGAATGGAAAGTAATTTCATATTTTCTGTCGAAAATAAATTGCTTTATTAACATAAGTTGTTGGTAATCTTTTTTTCCAAAAAAAACATGATCGGGTTTTATTAGATCAAACAGTTTCTCAATAATTGTAATTACTCCCTTAAAATGACCAGGTCTTTTAGATCCGCAGAGTTGACTTGCTAATGGGGGTAATTCATAGGCAAGATAGGGTTTAGCAGGATAAATATCTTTCTCTGATGGATTAAAGAGAATATCTACGCCGTGTTTTTTAAGAATATTTATATCTTTTTCAATAGATCTTGGGTAATTTTTTAAATCATCTGATGAGTTAAATTGAATAGGATTAACAAAAATACTTACGATAATTGAATCTGCATGTTTTTTTGCGTGTTTAATCAGTGAAATATGCCCATCATGCAAATTTCCCATAGTCGGAACCAATGCTAATATTTTTTTATCCTTTAATATTGATCTTATAGCATCTTGGTTTTTTAAGATAATCATTTAGATTGATGGGTTTTTTTTATGAAATCTTGAATGGACTGAAAATTTAAACGATGAAAATTTGTATCAATTTTTCGGTTAGTCTGATTATTTTTTAAAACTTCCAATCCTAATAGGTCATATAAAATTTCTACACTGCCTGTGCATTTGTCGGACGATTGGTATGAGATGGTCGGTATTTCTAGTTCCCTTGTGATTTCAAAATCAATTTCACTATCCATCATAGATAAAACAATCATGGAGATACCTGCATCTTGAAGTAATCTTGCATCATTTAATAAATCTTTGGATTTTAATTTAAATTCTTCAATTTTTTTTGTTTGTGGTGTAAAACCGATATGCCCACAAATAAATATATTTTCTTTGGATAAGTGCTTAATAATTTCTTCAATTTCTTTTCCACCCTCTAACTTAATCATATCAGCACCAGCTTCAATAATTTTTTTAGCATTAGCCAGG
This sequence comes from Methylobacillus sp., assembly GCA_018607785.1. Lineage (GTDB taxonomy): Bacteria > Pseudomonadota > Gammaproteobacteria > Burkholderiales > Methylophilaceae > BACL14. Next base: position 23,991 of record JABBAU010000031.1, on the reverse strand, counting down.
GCGGTTGATTTATTGTTATAGGAGTTTGCTGGCATATCAGCAATGATTGGTAATTCTTTTGCGCCATTTTTCACTGCACGTATGTGGTATATAACTTCGTCCATTGTGACATTTAAGATATTTTTTTCACCCTTTATTCTTGTTCCTAATGAGTCACCAACAAGTAAAGCATCCACTTGAGTTCTCGAAAGCATCGATGCAAAAGAGGCGTCATAGCATGAAATTATTGCTATTTTTTCTTTTTTTAAAAGAGACTGTAATGTTTTCATAATAGTTAAATTAATTTAGGGTTAAAGTATTCTCGTATACTTGATATATCCATAATCCTTTCGGTCATCATTTTAAGTGCTGAACTATCTTCTAATAAATCAATATTTTCATTATTCACAATTAAGACGTTTGATTTGTGCTGATTATGAAAATAGTTGCTGTAAGAGGCTGCAATTTTTTCAAGATACTCTGTTGATATCCTTTGTTCATAATTTATGTTTCTTTTTTCCACTCTTTTTCTTAAAAGATCTACTGGCGTTTGGAGATAAATTACCAAGTCAGGGACAGGTGCCTTGAGTTGGAGGTGTCGATATATTTGCTGATAAAGTTTAAATTCTTCATCGTCTAAATTTAGCCTTGCAAAGATAGGATCTTTTTGTAAAAAGAAGTCGGCAACCACACCATTTCTAAAAAAATCTTTTTGCTTAAGATCTTCTAATTGATTTGCTCTCTGAAAAAGAAAAAAAAGCTGGGTAGGAAGTGAGTAATGCTTCATATCCTCGTAAAATTTAGGTAAAAAAGGATTTCTCTCAGCCTTTTCATTAAAAATGGTCGCTCGATATTTTTGTGCTAAAAGGCTTGCAAGGGTTGATTTACCACAACCAATTGGACCCTCAATTACAATATAAGGATACTTATCAAATATATTCATATTAGGCTTTAACGACACCCTGATCTGGTAAAGATTTTAAAATTTCTTTTATAGAACCAATGCCGGGGATATTCAATTCTTGGTTTATTTCAAAAAGGGGAACGATGACAAACTGTCTAAGGTGCATTCTTGGATGAGGAATAGTTAATTTTTTTGTTTGCATAATAATGTTATCAATCAACAAAATATCAAGATCTAATGTGCGAGGTTCATTTAACTCAAATCTTATTCTACCAGCTTGTGTTTCAATATCCTGTAACTCAGCATGCAATTTTTCAGGAGAAATATCTCCCTCTAATTTAATTACCGCATTTATAAAATCAGGTTGATCAAGTTTACCAATAGGCTTTGTTTTATATAAAGAGGAAATATGAGTAACTGATAAACCTTGAATCATGCCTATTAATTCAATTGCATTGAGAATTTGTTTGCTAGGTTCTTCTAGGTTGCTTCCTAAGGCGATATATATATTAGACATAATTTTTTTTATTCATTATTTTTTTCCGAGAACCATCATCGGCGTTAACGAATTTAATCCACCATTCACTTAAATTTTTATCAAATTGTTTGCTTTCAGCGCGAATAAGCATAAAGTCATATGCAGCTCTGAATCTTGGATGAGAAAAAAGTCTATATACTTTTTTTTGATTTAAATTTTCAAATCTAATTTGTAGTCTCCATATCTCTGACATAGCCGTTAGAAATCTTTTTTGTATGGCAAAAACTTTATTTTGTTTAAAAATGACTGATTCAATAGCCTCATTCAAAGCAATTGAGCTATGAGGGTATTTTGTTTCAATTTTTTTCCAAAGATTAAAAACATCTTTCCATAAAAAAACAGAAAAAATAAAACCTGGGCTGATATGTTTGTTGTTTGCAATTCTTTGATCACAATTATTAAGCGCTTTGAAAACAAATTCTTCAAAATTTGAATCAAGATTATTTAGCGCTGGTAAGTATTTTGTTGTTAAGTCATATTCTTTAAAGATCATATAACTACTTTTTGCATGCCCAGATAAGAAAAACTTTAAAATTTCATCAAATACTCTTGCATGAGGAATAGTGTCCAGTAATTTCATAGAGGGTTTAATTTGTATGAGAGTTTGACGATGAATATTCATATTTAGCTTAGCAGCAAATCTTAAAGCCCTAAGTACTCTGATGGGGTCTTCTTTAAACCTTTTATTTGGCTCTCCAATTAATTTTATTGTTCTTTTTTTAGCATCATTTTCTCCACCATAGGAATCAATTAACTTTTTTTTAATTGGGTTATAGTAAAGCGCATTTATTGTAAAATCACGACGTTTGATATCTTCAATTAAAGATCCATATTCATTATCTTTTAAAATACCGTTTTTCATATGAATCTTTTCTATAGGTGCTGTGCGAAACGTAGAGACCTCTATTATTTCTTTTTTATAAATGACATGTACTAATTTAAACCGCCTACCTATAATTCTTGAATGTTTAAAGATCTGTCTAATCTCTTCTGGTTTGGCACTTGTTGCAATATCAAAATCTTTTGGAGGAAATCCTAATAAGATGTCTCTTACGGCACCTCCGACAATATAGGCTTCGTAATTGTTTTCTTGAAGTTGAGAAACGATATCAATCGCAGCTATGCTTATTAGATGATGATCTATCCTTGTTGGCCTAATAAGCTGATTTATTTTTTTAGCGAAGTGAGAAAAAGCTTTTAAATACATTGATTAGGTATTAGATATTTTTTTGCCATAAGATATCGTTGTAATTATCTTCTTTATTAATATGCCTTGCTAAAACAAAAAGAAAGTCGGATAAACGATTAATATATTTAAGTGAATTTTTATTTACTTCTTCCTTAGATTTTAATAGGAACAAATTTCTTTCAACACGTCTACATACTGTCCTTGCAAGGTGCGCATAAGATGCAGCCCTTGATCCACCAGGTAATATAAAATCTTTTAGGGGGGGTAATGTCTTATTCATTTTATCAAGTTCATTTTCAAGAAAATTTACTTTTTTTGAATCAATTTTTTTGTAGGCGGGGATAGATAATTCACCGCCAATATCAAATAAATCATGTTGTATTTTATTTAAAATAGCTTTTTGAGAAACATTTTCTGTGAGGATTAGTCCTATAACTGAATTGAGTTCGTCTACAGATCCTAAACATTCGATACGAATACTAAATTTTTCTGTGCGAGTGCCATCACCGAGTCCAGTCTTACCTTCATCGCCTGTTTTTGTATATATTTGTGTTAATCTATTCACCATAATTTTTAAATGGTATTCTACATTATCCAATTACATAATTTTGCTTTATCTTTAAGATACCCAGTTTTAATTTATGCACAAAAAACTTCCCATTGGCATTTTTGATTCAGGTTTTGGGGGATTATCAGTAGCAAAAAGCATTCATAATCTCTTACCAATTGAAAATTTGATTTATGTTGCAGATTCTGCTTTTACACCTTATGGTGATTTACCAGAGAATGAGATAGTTAAAAGATCAATTTTAATCACAGAATTTCTAGTCAGAAAGAAAAACTCGAAAGCTATTGTTGTTGCTTGTAATACTGCCACAGCATTTTCAATAAATGAACTTCGTAAAAAGTTTAATATTCCAATTATTGGAATGGAGCCTGCAGTTAAACCAGCCTTAAAAGTTTCCTTAAATAATAGGGTAGGTGTTTTAGCTACCAGTGGAACATCAAAAAGCACAAAGTTATCAGCGCTTCTTGAGAACCACCTAGGCAAAGCAAGGTTTTATGTTCAGCCATGCCCAGGATTAGTCAATGCAATTGAGAAAGGAATATTTGACGATGTTAAATTATTTAAGCTTGTAGAAAAATATTTGGAAAATTTTAAAAAAAATGATGTCGATACAATTGTTTTAGGTTGTACGCATTTTATATACATAAAACCTTTAATACAAAAAATTATGGGTTCAAGTATTTCAATTATTGAAACTGGAGAAGCGGTTGCCCGACAATTACAATCAAAATTAGTGGAATTTAATCTTAAAGAGTATATATCTATGTCGACTGGTTCTACTAAAATTATACTGACAGGAGATAGAAAAAAAAATGTTACTCATGTAATTGATCAATTTTTATTGGGAAGCAATATAGAGTTTAGGGTCGAACAAAGCTGGGGTTAACTTCTTAGTCGAAAAGTTTTCCCACAATAAGGACAGGAAACTTCCTTTTTCTTATCCATGTTTAAAAAAACTCTGGGATGCAGCGAAAATGTATTAGAGTCAGAAGTTGGGCAATGAATTGGAAAATCTTTTGGCGATACGTAAATTAACTCTCGTATTTTTTTATTCAACGTAGGTTAACCAATCACCATACTTTTTGTTATTGCCCTTAACTATTTCAAAATAGATTGATTGCAGCTCATGGGTAAGTTTACCTTTAGTGCCTGAGCCTATCTTTCTTTTATCTAACTCTCTTATGGGAGTAACTTCAGCAGCGGTTCCTGTAAAAAATGCTTCATCTGCAGTATAAACTTCGTCTCGTGTGATACTTTTTTCAATTACCTCAACACCTAAATCTTTAGCAATAGTGATGATAGTATCTCTGGTGATACCCTCTAGCGCACTATTTAAACTAGGCGTTATTAATTTACCATTTTTAATTAAGAAGAAATTTTCGCCTGTCCCCTCAGTGACAAAGCCTTGTGTATCCAATAATAAAGCTTCATCGTAACCATCAACCTTAGCTTCATGATGCGCTAATATTGAATTCATATAGTTTCCGTTTGCTTTAGCCTTACACATAGTAACATTCACATGATGTCTAGAGTAGGATGAGGTTTTCACTTGAATACCCTTTTCAATTGCCTCTTGTCCCATATAAGCGCCCCATTCCCAAGCAGCAACTATTAAATGCGTAGATAAATTATCTGCCGATATTCCCATCTCCTCTGGGCCATAGAAAGCCATTGGTCTGATATATGCAGATTGTAATTTATTTTTAGAAACTGATGCTTTTTGCGCATCAATTATTTGGGTTTTAGAATAAGGCATTTTCATATTCATGATATGAGCAGAGTTAAACAGTCTATTTGTATGCTCATTTAATCTAAAAATAGCAGGCCCTTTTTTGGTTTCATATGCTCTTACTCCCTCAAAAACACCGAGACCATAGTGAAGTGTATGTGTTAACACATGTGTCTTAGCCTCACGCCAGTCAACAAATTTATTGTCAAACCAAATAAAACCATCTTTATTTTCCATTGATTGAGGAGTTACCATAAAAACCCTTTTTAAATAATTAACACAAAATTTATAATAAAATTTTCGATTAGAATAGCATGATAAAATGAAAAGCCATTTTTGAGAAATTTTCTATGAAGAATTTTTTGTATTTAACTCTTTCAGTATTTTTTTTGTTCGCATGCTCGGATGAGGGAAATATTAAATTTAATGGTTCGGATATAACTAATGCCAAAATTAACGGAAGCTTTAATCTTAAAGATCAGTATGGAAAAGAGAGAGAGTTAACTGACTTTAAAGGGAATGTTGTGGCCATTTTTTTTGGATTTGCCAATTGTCCAGATATCTGCCCCACAACTTTAATAGAATTAAAAGAGATTGATAAAAGAATCAATAATCCAAAACTACAGGTTTTATTTATTACATTAGATCCAGAGAGAGATACACAGGCAGTTTTGAAAGAATATTTAGCATCATTTAATGATAGATTTATCGGTTTGACAGGTAGTTTAAACAATATTGAGAAAGTTGCTCAGCAATATAAAATTTTTAGATTAAAAGTGGGGGAAGGGGAAAGCTATACAATAGATCACTCTTCAGCAATATATTTAATCGATAAACAAGGCAAAGTTAGATTACGTTACCCATATGGTTTCAAAATTGATAGTATTGAAGAAGACATAAAAAAGTTAATCAATTAAGTAAAGATTAAATCCCTTATTTTTTAAATAATTTTCAGCTAATTTATAATTTGGACAAAGCTTTTCAACTAAATTCCAAAAATTTCTTGAATGATTCATGTGAGTTAAGTGTGCAAACTCATGGCAGATTACATAGTCTATAACATATGGATCTGCTTGAATTAAGCGCCAATTAATTCTTACCTCAGTTTTACTATTGCATGTTCCCCACCTAGACTTTGCATTTGAAAGTAGTATTGAATTTGATGGAATTGCATACAATTTAGAGATTTCATAAGCTCTTTGAGAAAAATAATCCAAAGCTATTTCCTTTAACCATTTTATAAAAAAAGTTTTAAGTTTTTTTTGGTCATCCTGGTCCTTGAAAAATATTTTTAAATTGTTTTCATCAACCCATTCAATTTTATTATTTCCATCCAGTAAAGTTATTTTTATTTCTTTACCAAGAAGATCAAAAGAAGCTCTATTTTTTATAAAAAGTTTATTTTTTTGAGGCTCTATAAGTTCTAATTTTTTTTTAATCCATTTAATTTTTGAAATAACTAATTGGTTAATTTTTTTTTCTGACATGAACAGAGGGGCACTTACAACCAATCCATTTTCTGAAATTTTTAAGCTTAATGTTTTTTTAGATTTCTTTATTAATTGATAATCTAAAGATTCATTATTTATTAAAGTTAATCTAACTAGTTTTTTTTTATTGAAGTTAAACATTTATTTCTAACATTTCTTTCTCAATCCAGTTTTGTGTTTTCTTAATAAGTACATCAGGCTTTTGCTTATCACTTTTAATGACCTTTCCAATTGAAACGGTAATAACACCTGGATTTTTAATAATTGAATTTTTTGGCCAAAAATTTCCAGCGTTATGGGCCACTGGAACGATAGGCGCCTTTGTTTTTGATGCTAACCAGGCCCCACCAATATGATATTTACCAATTTCTTTTGGCTTTATCCTTGTACCTTCTGGAAAAATAACAATACAGAAGCTTTTTTTAAGCCTATCAAGACCTTGTTTCAACATTTGATTTAAAGATTTTTTACCCAATGAGCGATCAATCGCAATAGGTGAGGTCATCGCTAAACCCCAACCAAAAAAAGGGACAAAAAGTAATTCACGTTTCATGACCCAAACTTGAGGAGGAAAAATCTTTTGAAATGCCAATGTCTCCCATGCAGATTGATGTTTCGATAGAATTATAAATGGGGATTTGGGAATATTTGCACTGCCTTTTATTATAAATGAGATATTGCAGGTCCATTTGAGCCAAATCAACATAGTTTTAGCCCAGAGGGAAATAAATTTATAGCGATACATTGGAGGTGCTGGGAAAGTAAGTAAGGAAAGTAGGGTAAATGGTATTGTAAAAATCCACATACCTAGTTGAAATAATATTGACCTAAATAACATACTATTCGCTTTTAACAATAAACTTTGAAGCCTCCAGTAGGTTGTCAAAAATCAAGGTATTCTTTGGGTACGTTTTATTTTTTTCAACCGTTTTTCCATTACCCGTCCTCACAAGTATGGGTTGAGCATCAGATTTGTAATAAGCCTCAAGATCCCTGGCTGAGTCTCCAACTGCAGGTACTTTTTTTAGACTAATATTATAATGTTCCTTAATTTTTTCCATTAAGCCGCTTTTGGGTTTTCTGCATAAGCACTCATCTTCATCAATATGAGGGCAATAAAAAATTTTATCAATTTTACCTTTCTTTTTCATCAATTCATCTTGCATTTTTCTATGAATCTCATCTAGAGTAGAGAGGCTAAACAATTTTTTACTAATAGCACTTTGATTTGTAGCTACCACAACAGTATATCCATGTTTATTCAAAAAGCTGATTGCATCTAAACTACCTTCAATTGGAACCCACTCTTCAGGACTTTTTATATAGTGCATACTATCTACGTTTATCACACCGTCTCTATCTAAAATAATTAATTTCATTTTAGGAGGCTAATTTAGAAATATCAGCGACGCAGTTTAAATTTTTTCTTAACTTATAAAGTAGACTATATCGATTATTTTTTGTTTTAATATCGTCAGTATTCACCATAACTTTTTCAAAAAAATTGTTTATTGGCTTATTTAGAATAACTAAATTTTTTAAGGCACTTACAAAATCGTTTCTTTGTAAACATTTCTTAATTTCTTCCTCTGAGCTCATTAAAGTTTTATGTAGTTTGATTTCTTCAGAATCTGTTAGTAATTTTAAATCAATGACATCATTTATTTTTTTATCTGATTTTTTAAGTATGTTTGAAACACGTTTATTTGCTGACGAAAGTGTTTCTGATTCCTCAAGTTTTATAAATTCATTAATCGCTTGAAGGCGCTCTAAAACATCATGAATTTGTTTTGGTTTTGAAGAAACAACGGCGTCAACTAATTCGTTTGGATAACCTAAGTCTTTTAAGTAATTGAATAGTCTTTCATAAAAGAAATTAATCAAATTAACTTTTGCGGTTTCATTTTTAACGAAAAAAGAATCAATTAGATCGCTTATATCGATAGGCATTTTTTTTTCTATAATCATTCTAATCACACCAATGGCATTCCTTCTGAGACTAAATGGATCTTTCTCACCAGTGGGTAATTCATTGATAGAAAATAAATCTATGAGTGTTGTAAATTTATCTGCAATCGCAAGTGATAAACCTAAACCATCTCTTGGGAGTAAATCATTAGAAAATCTTGGCTTATAATGATCTTCAACTGCGTTAGCAAAATTTTCATTTTTATTTATGTCTATTGAATAGTAACGTCCCATTATGCCCTGAAGTTTTGGAAATTCACCAACCATTAAGCTTAAAAGATCTGCTTTTGAATAGAGACACAACTCACTTAAATTAATATCAAACTTTAATTTTAAAACTTTTTGTATGTGATTTAATTTTTCGTAAACTCTTTTTGCTCGATCTTCCTGTGACCCAAGTTTATTATGGTAAATAACACTATCAAGTTTTTTGCTAAAATTTTCTAACCCAACTTTTTTATCTTCATTATAAAAAAACTCAGCATCTGCCAACCTTGGCCTAATAACTTTTTCATTACCTTCAACTATTTGAACAGTATTCTTTGGTGAAATATTTGAAATAATAATAAATTTGTTCGTTAATCCACTTTTTTTACTGAAAATAGGAAAATATTTTTGATTTGTTTTCATTGTCAATGTCAGACATTCTTCTGGAATAGAAAGATATTTATCTTCAAATTGTCCTAATAAAATGTTTGGCATTTCTACTAGTGAAGTAACCTCATTAATAAGATTTTCATCTTCAGTAACGTAAAAATCTTTGCCCAGTTTTGCAAGAGCTGTCTTTATGTCGACTTTAATTTTTGTTTTGCGTTTATTAAAACAAGCAATTACTTTACCTTCATTTTCTAATATCTTTTCATAATCATCAGCATGTTTGATTGTAATAATTTCTTTTGTTGATTCAAATCGATGACCAAATGTTTTATTTGATGCATGACAACCTAGAATATTTGAATTTAATACTTTACCTCCATGAAGTGTAATGAGACCTCTCATAGGCCTAACAAAGTCTACGGTTGTCCATCCATCATTGAGCTGATAACTCATAATTTTTTTGATTGATAATTGTTGAAGCGAATTTTTAATAATGCTATTTAATTCATCCTCAAGCTTGCCCCCTTTAAATTTTTTGGAGATATAAATAAACTTTTTATTTTTTTCTTCAATAACCTCAAGCTCTTTAATTTTAATAGCCTTATCAATCGATTCCAGTTTCTTTATTAATGGTTGGGTAGGCTTATTATCTTCATCAAAACCAACAGAATAAGGCATGATTTTAATAAGCTTAGTTTCATCCTCAGCCTTAATATTTACTGCCTTGACATAAACTGCAAGTCTTCTTGGTGTAGCAAAAGACTTAAAGTCAATTTCATTTATTAATTTTTTAGATAGAAGTTCTTGCGATATTTTGTTACCAAGCTCTTTTGCCAATATCTCAATAGAGTCAGGTGGCAGTTCTTCTGTAAAAAGCTCTATTAATAAGTTATCTTTATTCACTTAATTCACTTTTTTCAATTTCATTGATAGCTTCATTTGCATAGTTTTCTTCAGCCATTGGAAAACCTAATTTTTTTCTACTCATTAGGTATGATTTTGCAACATTTCTAGAAATATCTCTTATTTTTCCAATATAGTCAGCTCTTTCAGTAACGCTTATGACACCTCTGGCATCTAATAAATTAAATGTATGTGCTGCTTTTAAAACTTGCTCATAAGCTGGTAACGCTAAATTTTCTTTAACAAGATTATTTGCTTGTTTTGCATGAGATACAAAAGCTTTTAAAAGAAAGTCGCTATCACTGAATTTAAAATTGTAACTACTTTGTTCTTTCTCATTTTGTAAAAAAACATCTCCATAACTAATCTCATCTGTCCATTGAACATCATAGATACTCTCAACATCTTGAATATACATAGCGAGTCTTTCAAGCCCGTAGGTAATTTCACCCGTAATTGGTTTGCAAGTGATACCTCCTACTTGCTGGAAGTAAGTAAATTGGGTAATTTCCATACCATTGAGCCAAACTTCCCACCCAAGTCCCCATGCACCAAGTGTTGGGTTTTCCCAATTATCTTCAACAAGGCGAATATCATTTTTTTTGAGATCAATTCCTAGGCTTTGAATGGATTCCATGTAAAGGTCAACTATATTTTCTGGAGCAGGCTTTAGTGCAACTTGAAATTGATAATAATGTTGAAGGCGATTAGGATTTTCTCCATAGCGTCCGTCCTTTGGCCTTCTACTTGGCTGAACGTATGCTGCTTTCCATGGTTCTGGACCGATAGACTTAAGAAATGTAGCGGTATGAGATGTGCCAGCACCAACTTCCATATCATAAGGTTGAATGATGGCACATCCTTGATTGCTCCAGAATTCTTGAAGCTTGAATATAATTTCTTGGAAGTTAAGCATTTATCTTATTAAAATTATTTATTATCGTATTTTACTTTGTTTATTAAACACAGCAAGAAACTTACTAATTAATTTACCTTGAATAATAGTGAATAAGAGAATTAAGATACTAAAAATTAAAATTGGCAAATGCCCATATTTAATAAAGGGAGTACTTCCTTGGAATCCTTGTATATTTTGCGTAAGCGAGCCACTTGAAAACTGCGGTATTTGACTAATAACCTTACCTTTTTCGTTGATAAAGGCTGTAACTCCAGTATTTGTTGCTCGCATCATCATTCTTCCAGTTTCAATAGCTCTTGCTTGTGAGATTTGTAAATGTTGGTCAGCAGCAATTGAGTGACCATACCATGCATCATTGCTCATATTTAATAGGATATTTGCACTAGGTAATTGCTGAATAATTTCATTTCCAAATACATCTTCGTAACAGATATTTATTGCTATTTTTTGTTGACCAAAGGTCATTGGCAATTGTTTTTTTGGGCCCCTTGATAAATCATTAAATGGCATATTAAGTAAATCTTCATATACAAAACCAAAAATACTCCTAAGGGGGACATATTCTCCAAATGGAACTAGATGATATTTTCTATAATTTTGTGCTTTATCTTCACCTAATGAGACCGCTGAATTATAAATTTTTTCTTCTTCTCTTTCGATTACTCCAAAAATTAGGTTTCCATGAATCTTCTGGAGATGATTTTTAATTCTGTATAGATAATTTTTTGGAATGTATTCAAGCAAAAGTGGTATTGATGTTTCAGGTAAAACAATGAGCGGGGAATTATTTTTTAAAATTAAGTCTTCATATTTTTTTAATATATTATTAATTTTAGCTGTATCCCATTTTTCATCTTGTTTGACATTTCCCTGGATTAAACTAACTTGAATGGGTTCCTTAAAGGGTTGGGTCCATTCAATCTTTTTAAGAAAATAACCACTCGCCCAAATTATTATTATTAATAAAATAATCCATATTCGATTATAAGTTTTAGTAAAAAAAAGAAAAATTAAGTGTGCAGTTAAGATTAGAAGGAAACTAACTCCATATATACCAGTAATGGGTATATACCCGGCTAAAGGACTAGCATTAACCTGGGAATATCCTAAAGTTAACCATGGGAAACCTGTGAAGATAAACGAACGCACCCACTCAACGATGGTAAAGATTGCTGCCACAAACAGTGGCTTATTTTTAAATTTTGGAAAAAATGATAAGGATAAGAAAAAAAGAGATAAAAAAAGACACAAAATAAAAGTGGATAAACCTGCTGCTATGGGGGGCATTCCACCAAACTTCTGAAGACAAATGTAAATCCAATATATACCAAATATAAAAAGACCTAATCCAAAAAGTAAACACTCCTTTAAGGGCATGTTTTTTTTTTGGATTAACCAAAAAAAAATAAAGATTACTAACGGAACAATAAGGTAAAAATTAAAAGGAGAAAAACCTAAAACAAGGATTGCACCAAGTAAAAAAAATATTGTATTAAGGAAAAAATCCGGAATTTTAGAGGTCAAAATGTACTATTTCATATAAAAAATATTACTTTAACCTTAGTTATTGATAATGTAAAAATTAAAATAAACTATCAGGGCGTTTAGTATCAAATTTTTTGCCTTCAAAATTTGAATTCTCATCAACGTTATTCAGAAATACAACTGATTCAACATATCCATCAATAATATCAAGCTCTGTAGTAGGAAAATAGTTACCATTTTCGTCAGTATTTAAATTGTGGTAATACCATGAACTCGCTATAACTTCATTAGAGGACTTCATCTTGAGGTCTAATTTTTTTGCGGGTTCTCCAATAAGCTCGATAATTTCTTCAGGAGTGAGTAACCCAATTACATCTGCAAATTCCAGGTAATCAGTTGGAATTTCATCAATAATAGGATTCTCTTTTTCAGTAACGTAATCATCAGCATGTGAAAATGATAACCAGAAGATAGATAGCATTGTTATGAAGAATTTCATAGGATTTCCAAATTTAAACAAAGTAGAGTGCAAAAGATTTATTAAAGTTCCACATTTTTCTTTGGGTTAGAGATATTAATCTGAATCGAGTGAATTTGTCGACTATCAGATCGTATGATTGTAATATCAAAGCCATCAAAGGAAATTTTTTCCTCATTTTCTGGAAGGTACCCAAATTTTTGAGTAACTAAGCCACCGATGGTTGAAAATTCAGTATCTTTATAGGAGGTTGCAAAGAAGCTATTAAAATCTGAAATTTCTGTTGACGCTTTTACACGAAACTGCCTCTGATTCTCTTCAATAATATTTCCCTCTGTTTCATCATAGTCAAATTCGTCTTCAATATCACCGACAATTTGCTCTAGAACATCTTCAATCGTTACCATACCTGCTACACCACCGTGCTCGTCAGAGACTATTGCAATATGATTACGCTTTGTTCTAAATTCTTTTAGTAACACGTTTAATCTCTTGGATTCAGGAATAAATATGGGCGGTCTTAAAATATCCCTTATTTCAAACTCATTATCTGAGGTAAATTTAAGTAGATCTTTAGCTAAGAGAATGCCAATAATATTATTTATTCCATCTTCATACACTGGAAATCTTGTGTGAGCAGTCTCAATTACAAACGGTATAAATTCCTCTGGTTTTTTTGAAATATCGATTGCATCAATTTGCGATCTAGGTCTCATAATGTCTCTTGCTTGCATATCAGAAACATTTAAAACGCCCTCGATCATCATTAATGCATCTGCATCAATCATATTTTTATCGAAAGCAGACTTGAGAAGATCTCCCAATTGCTTCTTATCTCTGGGCTTTAGGAGCAGGTTTCTTAGGTGGGATCCAATCCTTAATCTTTTTCTTTTCATAAATTCAATTATTTTTTATCAGAGTAGGGGTCATTAATATTGAATTTGCTTAAAATTTTTCTTTCCATGGTTTCCATTTTATCAGCATCCACATTATTTTGATGATCATATCCTAAAAGATGTAAATATCCATGAATAATGAGGTGTGCATAGTGATTAATTATTTTTTTCCCTTGTGTTTTTGCTTCTTTTTTTATAACTGGATGACATAAAACTAAATCACCTTCAATTGGGTTTGCGTTCATCTGAAAAGATAAAATATTTGTAGCTCCAATTTTATTCCTAAACTGTTTATTCAATTTTTTGGATTCGTTTTTATCAACAATTCTCAATGTAATATCACTTGGCTCAGTCGCTAAAGCACCCACCCATTTTTCACATTGCTTTTTTGTTAAATATTTTTTTTTATGAATTGTGTCTTGTATAGATATTGAGACTATTTTTTTATGTCTGATCATCAAACCTTAAAGCTTAAACTTATCATAAGCGTTAATAATTTTTTGTACTAAAGGGTGTCGAACTACATCTACTGATGTAAAAAAGTTAAATTCAATGCCTTTAACTGATTTTAAAATTCTTTGTATTTCAACTAGACCACTTTTTTGTGATTTTGCCAGATCAATTTGAGTTACATCACCTGTGATGACTGCCTTTGTTCCAAAACCAATTCGGGTTAGAAACATTTTCATTTGTTCAGGAGTTGTATTTTGTGCTTCGTCAAGAATGATAAAGCTTTGATTCAAGGTTCTACCTCTCATATATGCTAAAGGGGCAACCTCTAGAATGCCTTTATCAAACATTTTAGTTACGTTGTCATAGCCTGCTAAATCATAAAGTGCATCATACAAAGGCCTTAAGTATGGATCAACTTTTTGCGCAAGATCACCTGGCAGGAAACCCAAGTTTTCCCCTGCTTCTACAGCTGGCCTTACCAAAACTATTCTTTTTACTTTTTCTTTATTTAAGGCATCAACGGCTGAAGCTACAGCAAGATAGGTTTTACCAGTGCCTGCCGGCCCGATACCAAAATTGATATCATTCTCTTGTATATTTCTAAGATAACTGACCTGCATGGGAGTACGACCTTGCAAATCAGTTTTTAATGTATGAAGTTGTGGAGAGGTTTGTTTATTATTAGTTTCTTTTTGGTTAAGCTCAACAAGACTTAACTGAATGTCTTCTGGAGCGATAGCTCTTGTCGCTCTTAAGTAAATACTTTCTATTAGTTGAGATGCGAGTAAAACTTTTTTTTCATCCCCATCAAAAATAAATGAAGAATTTTTTCGGCTTATCTTTAAGTCTAAGCCTACACTTATTTGAGAAATATTTTCATCAAGAGGACCACATAAATTCGCCAATTTTTTATTATCCTGAGGAGAAAGTGTTAATTCTTTTTTCATCTATTTAAATCAATTCTCCTATTAAGGTTTTGCCCAAAATTTTAGATACTTTTACATTGACAAATTTATTCAACAGCTCTGTTGATTCTTTAAACTCTATTATTCTATTGTTATCTGTTTTTCCCAATAAAATCCCTGGTTTCTTTTTTGAATAATGATCAATTAAAACTCTCTGGTTAGTCCCAATCATCTTTTGGGTTTGATACTCGCCTTGTTTAATATTTAACGATTGAATTTCATGCAGACGATCAATTTTTACTTCATCTGAGGTCTCATCTTTCAAGTAGGCAGCAGGTGTTCCAGGTCTCTTGCTATAAATAAAACTAAATGAATAATCAAATTCAAGCTCAGCAAATAATTTTTTGGTTAAGTTAAAGTCATTTGTTGTTTCTGTAGGGAAGCCAATGATAATATCTGTCGTTAATGAAACATTTGGCAATTTTCTTCTAAGTTTTTTTATAATTGATTTGTATTCCAAGGTTGTATAGTTCCTCTTCATAGCCATTAAAACTTTATCAGAGCCTGATTGAATTGGTAAGTGAAGGTGATGTGCTAATTTTTTAATGTTGCCAAAACAATCAATAAGGTGATCAGTCATTTCATTTGGATGGCTGGTTGTGAAGCGTATTCTTTTTACCTCGTCAATTTCAGATATATATTCAATAAGTGATGCAAAGTCAGCAATTCTCCCGTTACTCATAGCCCCCCTATAGCCATTTACGTTTTGGCCTAAAAGTATAATTTCTGATGCTCCCTGAAGAGTTAATTGGACAATCTCAGTTATGATATCTTGTAAAGGTCTAGAGATCTCTTCACCCCTAGTATATGGAACAACGCAAAATGAACAGTATTTGCTACAACCCTCCATTATGGAAACCATTGCTGATGGATTTTTACTTTTAGATGTAGGTAAACTATCAAATTTTTCAATCTCAGGGAACGATATATCTATTTGTGGCTTACCTGTCACCTCCCTTAGATTAATTAATTCAGGAAGTCGATGAAGTGTTTGTGGACCAAAAACAGCATCTACATAGGGTGCGCGCCTAATTATCTCATCACCTTCTTGGCTTGCAACGCAACCACCAACAGCAATTTTTATATGCGGATTAGCTTCTTTGAGTTTTCTATACCTTCCCAAATCACTAAAAAGTTTAATTTCTGCTTTTTCCCTTACTGAGCATGTGTTTAAGACAATTAAATCAGCATTCTCAGGCGAGCTTGTTTGAGATAATTTTTGTTTGGACTCCAAAATATCTTTGATCTTTTCAGAATCGTATTCGTTCATCTGACAACCAAACGACTTTACAAATACTTTTTTTGACATGTTGATTTAAATTAAAATTTTTAAAGATTTGAATTATAACTTTTTTTGTATACAAGACCTATGTATATAACATCTTTAATAGAGTAACATTTTGTTATGGATAATTTTCCAATATTTTTAGAAATTAAAAATAAACCTGTGTTGGTAATAGGTGGTGGTGATATTGCTTATAGAAAAATTAAATTATTAATCAAATCTAAACCCAATATAAAAGTCGTAGCTCAAAATGTTTGCGAGGAAATATTGGATTTAAAAGAAAAATATTCGATAGATATTTTAAAAAAAGAATTCCATTTAGATGATATTGAATTTCCAATCATCATTATTGCCGCAACAAATAATAAATTATTAAATAAACAAATTGCAAAAGAGGGATTAAGAAAAAAAATTCCAGTGAATGTAGTTGATCAACCTGCATTATGCACTTTCACAATGGGGTCAATCGTTGAAAGGGGTTCATTGGTCATCTCTATTTCAAGCAGTGGTAAAGCACCCGTATTAGTAAGGCAGCTTAGAGAAAAGATTGAAAAACTAATACCCGATTCATACAAGGACCTTGTTGATTTAGCAGGCAGTTTAAGAGATAAAGTTAAGAAACTTATAAAGATAGACAATAAAAGACGAATTTTTTGGGAAAAATTTTTTGATATTGAAAATATTAATTTAATTTTAAAAAATAATAAAACGTTAAATAAGAAATTTAACTCATTAATTGATAGCATGAAAAATAAAACTGGTGAGGTTTACTTAGTTGGAGCGGGTCCAGGGGAAAGAGACTTATTGACTATAAGAGCTTTACATTTGATGCAAAAATGTGATGTTTGTATTTATGATAATTTGGTTTCTGATGAGGTAATAGAACTGGTTCGGCGTGATGCTGATATGATTTTTGCAGGAAAAAAAAGAGACCAACATACATTTAGCCAAGAAAAAATTAATGACTATCTCGTAAAATATGCAAAAAAAGGTAAAAAAGTTTTGCGGCTTAAAGGAGGCGATCCATTCATTTTTGGTAGAGGGGGTGAGGAAATAGCGTCACTCATGTCGCATAAAATAAATTTTCAGGTGGTTCCAGGGATCTCTGCTGCTAATGGAGTGGCAGCTTATGCAGGAATACCGCTTACACATAGAGATTATGCACAAAGCTGTCTATTTTTGACAGGACATTTTAAGGATGGAAAAATTGATTTCGATTGGCCAAAATTAATTTCAAATAAGCAAACTGTTGTTATATATATGGGCTTATTAAGCTTGCCTGATTTTATAAAGGAACTTCTGAGACATGGGCAGAAGAAAACAATGCCTATTGCTGTCATTGAAAGTGGAACAACAAATGCACAAAAAGTAGTTCAAGGAAACATCGAAAACATATTGAGCAAAGTCCAACGCTCTAAGATTAAATCACCAGCTTTAATAATCATTGGCGAAGTTGTGAAATTAAGAAGTCAGCTGAAATGGTTTAAGTAATTCTAAGCCCTAATGATAGGGATTGTAATTTTTGCCTCAAGACCTTTATCTTTTTTATTAGAAATTAACTCTAATTTACCATCATGTGCCTTTGCAATTCTGTCAGCAATCGATAAACCTAAGCCACAACCTCCTTCATTACCCCTTGCCTCATCTAGACGTTCAAAAGGCTTTAAGAGTCTTTCAAGCTCTTTATTAGGAATCCCAGGACCATCATCAATTACACTAATAGTAAAAGACTCCTCTAAAAGAGTGGCTATAACAACAACCTTTCCTTTTGCATAAAAAAAAGCATTGTTAATTAAATTATCTAAGCAGCGCTGTAGCGCCAAAGGTCGCAGATCAATAAAAAGTTTTTTGGGTACATCAGATTTAATATTTCTCTTTCTAAGAGTAAATTTTTGACCCATTCTTAAGTGCTTCACCTGTATATTATTAAGAAACTTTCCTAAATTAACCGGTATTTTAGGTTCATCCTCAAAGCCCCTTGCAAAATCAAGGAACTGATTAAGGATATTATTAATTTCTATAATATCTTCTTCCATACTTTTTTTAAGATCATCTGATTTTTCCGGAAGCATTTCCGATGCAATTCTTAGGCGTGTCAAGGGGGTTCTGATATCATGAGAAACGCTTGCAAGTAAAAATTTTCTTTCTTGGCTTGCCTTTTTTAAGTTATCTAACATTTCATTAAAAGCCACATTTAAGTCACTAAATTCAACTAAATTATCATGTGGAAGCTTTTCTGCAGATAAACCTTTTCTTACACTTTCAGCTGCTTCAATAAGCCTATTTAAACGCCTATTAATCCTCTCGGTTGTCATAAAGGCTGCTACGAGTGCTATTAGAGCAATAATAGTTCCCCAGCCTATCCAATGCCATGGAAAAGGTCTGTCAACTATCGTTCGAGGTATAACTACCCAAAATAGCTCATTATTTAATTCAAAGCTTACCCAAATACCTTCAATAGAGAAATGATTAATAGCAATGAGTGTTCCAAGGGGAAGTTTTTGGATAGCTTTTTGAATAACGAGCTGAAGAAATGGGTCATCTGGAATTGGCTCAATTTCTTCAAAAAAATGTGCAGGATATATTCTGACATTTCCCATGGCTGAAAGCTCATTAAGAAGCTGTATTCTCTTATCCGTTGCTGAGGCTGCCATCGATGCTTTAGTAAAATTTACAATGGTAGAAATTTCTAACGCTAAAGCTTCAGCTCGCGGCTCTCTTTCATAAACATCAAAAATTTTAAGAGATACCAGCTGGGTTGTAATTAGCAATAATGCAATTATTAATGAAATTCTAGTTAGAAGATGCTTCGGTAAGTACTTCAACTACTGCGGTTCTCCATCAGGATCAAAAATATAACCATATCCCCATTTTGTCTGGAGATACTTCGGTTTATTAGGGTTGTCTTCAATTAGCCTTCTTATTCGAGATATCTGAACATCAATACTTCTATCAAAAACATCAAGTTCTTTTCCCTTAGCTAATTGCATTATTCTATCTCGTGATAATGGTTGTTTAGCGTGATCTGTAAAAACCTTTAATAAATCAAATTCACCGGCTGTTATGGAAATATTCTTTCCTTCGTTTGAGAGACTACGATTTTCAGTATCAAATTCAAAGGAGCCAAAGCGGATGATTTGTTTAGGCGTATTTGCTCCTAATGTTGTTTGCCTTCTTATAATGGCATTTATTCTTGCAAGCAACTCTCGTGGGCTAAAAGGTTTAGGTAGGTAATCATCTGCTCCCATTTCAAGTCCAACGATTCTGTCAACCTCATCCCCCTTGGCAGTTAGCATGATAATAGGTACATTGATGTTCTTTGCTCTATACCTTTGACAAAGATTAAGACCTGATTCCTCAGGCATCATTAAATCAAGAACAATTAAATCAATAGAATTTGCATTTACGATATCATCCAGCGCAGAACCGCTATCGGCCACAAATACGTTCAAGTTTTGATCCCTTAGATACTTAGCAGTGAGTTCAAGAATTTTTGGATCATCGTCAACAAGTGCAATATTTGGTTTTTTTTCAGCCATAAGTAATTTTGTTGATTTATATTAGGGTATATAATATGCCATAAAAACGTAAACAGCATATTTAAATCGTTACAGTTCTGTTACAATTTCGCTGAATATTGTAATATTAGGTTAACATTCTGATAGCAAAATGATTGACCGTTTAAAGAAAAGGCATAGATTTAATTTGAATAAACTATTTTTATTACCAATATTATTCTTTACCTGGCAAGCCAACGCTGAAATAGATCTTAAAAAGGTTAGAAGCACCAACTCAACACAAACAATTGAGCTAGAAGAGATACATAACGCCCTTTCTAACTTCACAGAATCTGAAGATAAAATAAACGTAATCTACGAACAAAGAAGAAGAGAAATGCTTGAGAGTGTTGAAAGAAGATTTATCTTATGTGACTCTGACAACAACGAGCAGCTAGATGTGTATGAAACAACAGTTTGCTTGCCTCAAATTGCTAGGCAGTTTAGAAGGGTAGATACTGATAATGATAATTTAATTAGTTTTGATGAAATTGCCATATTAGCTAAGGCCTACCAAGATAAAATAAATTCTAAAGATAGTGTAAATTCTCAAATAGTTAAAGGTAATGATAAATCTACACCGGCTGCAGCACTTAAGAAAAAAGATAAATCCAAAGAAATCAATTAAATTCACCTAAACTTTTACCTAACTTAAGACTCAATAATTAATGATTGAGATCACTTCTAGTAATAGCTATACAAACCTAAAAGAACAGTTATCTGAACTTAATATTAGCTCTACTTTTTTAAGTTATGAATTTCACAATACCTTAGAGACTTCAGGGTCTGTTGGGAAAAATTCAGGTTGGATTCCATTCCCAATAATCGCAAAATCTGATCAAAAGACTATCGGCTTTATGCCTATTTACCTAAAAGAGCATTCATATGGAGAATATGTATTTGATTGGTCATGGGCTGAAGCTTTTCATAAAAGTGGTTTAAATTATTATCCTAAAATGATTTCAGCTATCCCCTTTAGCCCAATCACGGGCAGCAGAATAATTGCTGATAATCTTGATATAAAAAAAATGATGGTCAAAGCATTAGAAAAAATTTTACTAGATCATAAAATTTCTTCATGCCATATTTTATTTCCAAATCAACAAGATGCCTTCTTACTCAAAGAAATGGGATGGTTGCAACGAGAGGGTGTTCAGTTTCGTTGGGAAAATAAAAATTATAATAGTTTTGAACAATTTTTATCAAACCTATCTCACAACAAGAGAAAAAAAATAAAGCAAGAGCGAAAAAAAATTAATAGCTTTGATATTAAAGTTACAGTTAAACAAGGTAGCTCAATAAGAGAAGAAGATATTGAATTTTTTTATGCATGCTATTGCAATACTTATTTGATGCATAATTCTTCCCCCTATTTAACAAAAGAATTTTTTTATAAGCTTCACGAAAGTATGTCAGAAAAGCTTGTTCTCATCGTTGCAAATAAAGAAGGAAAAAAAATAGCAAGTGCATTAAATATAATTAGTGAAAATTCTTTATATGGAAGGTATTGGGGAGCGATTGAATATATTCCGAGTTTGCATTTTGAACTTTGTTATTATGTCGGCCAAGAATTTTGTATTCAAAACAAATTAAAATATTTTGAGGGTGGTGCACAAGGAGAGCACAAATTAGCCCGTGGGTTTGATGCGTTTAAGACATACTCAAGTCATTTTATTGCAAATTCTGAGTTTAAAGTTGCTATTGAAAACTTCTTGGGTAAAGAAAAAAAACATATGGCGATTTATACCAATGAGCTTGAAGAGAGGTCACCTTTCAAAGGTAAGTGAATATTACTAACTTAGAATAAAGCTGACTATAAAATAGAGTATTAAACCTAATATGAAAACAAGAACAAATCCTATTAAAATAAAACTAGAAACGCCATTTTTTTGTATAAATTTATCGTCATGATCAAATTTTTTATTTGATTGGATTCCACAAAAAGCAGCCAACACGCTTTTTATTATAAAAATTAGATTTTTCATTTTTTTGTAATTTTAACCATTCAAGATAAAGAATGTAAATGGTGGTGATGGAGAGACTTGAACTCTCGACCTCAGGATTATGAATCCTGCGCTCTAACCACCTGAGCTACATCACCAAAAATTGATTAAGCGTGAGATTATATTTTTATAGCTTGTTAAAGTCAAAGAGTAATTAAACGTTAAATCTAAAATGAATGACATCGCCATCTTGAATAATATATTCCTTTCCTTCAAGACGAAGCTTTCCGGCTTCTTTCGCTTTTTGTTCCCCGCTTAAGTCTATATAGTCTTGATACGAAATTACCTCTGCTTTTATGAATCCTTTTTCAAAGTCAGTATGAATAACGCCAGCTCCCTCTGGAGCAGTAGCTCCAATTTTAACTGTCCATGCTCTAACTTCTTTAATTCCAGCTGTAAAGTAAGTTTGAAGTCCTAGAAGTTTATATGAGGCTCTAATCAATCTATTTAAACCTGGCTCTTCTAAGCCTAATTCTGTTAGAAAAATTTCTTTTTCTTCGTCTTCTAAATCAGCTATATCTGATTCAAGTTTTGCACAGACTGTTACCACAGGGATATTAAGCTTGTTCGCATATGAGCTCAATTCGTCAAGTGATGCATTATCTTTAAAACCATTTTCGTCTACATTCGCTACAAACATTATTGGTTTAATTGTGATTAAGCACAAAGGTCTAATCATAATAAGCTCATCAGCAGTGAATTCAATGCTTGATGCTAAATTACCTTGATCAAAAATTAACTGAATTTTTTTATATAAATCCAATAGTTTTTTGGAATCTTTATCACCTGATTTTGATTTTTTGGATTCTTTTTGAATTGCTTTATCAAGCGTTTCCATATCAGATAGAATTAGTTCAGTATTGATGGTTTCAATATCAGATAAGGGATTAATGTTCCCAGAAACATGAACAATATTTTCATCATCAAAGCATCTAACGACATGCATAATTGCGTCGGTTTCCCTGATATTAGCTAAAAACTTGTTTCCTAAGCCTTCGCCTTTTGAAGCACCAGCAACTAAACCAGCAATATCAACAAGCTCTACTGTAGCCGGTTGAGTTTTCTCAGGTGAGACAATATTCTCAAGCTGTGAAATACGCTGATCAGGCACCTCAACAATCCCAACATTTGGCTCGATTGTACAAAAAGGATAGTTTTCGGCATCAATTCCTGCCTTCGTAATAGCATTAAATAATGTCGATTTGCCAACATTTGGAAGCCCTACAATTCCACATTTCATATGTTATTTTCCAATAGTTTAGGCTGAATGAAGGTTCAACATTGCTTTATCGAACTGACCACTTTTGAGCAATGAAAAAATTTTATAACTGTTAAATATTGAATCTTCTATTAATTCACTTTCTTTCTTTAAAGGAGGTTTAAGTACAAAATTACTTACTAAATTTTTATTTCCTGGGTGACCAATTCCGACTCGAATTCTCCAAAAGTTTTTACTTTTCAATGATTCTGTGATGCTTTTAAGGCCATTATGTCCTCCATCACCACCTCCAAGTTTAAGTTTGATTTTTCCAGGTTCAATATCTAATTCATCATGAATAACCAATATTTCTTCAGGAAGAATTTTATAAAAATTAGCTACAGCTGCTAATGATTTTCCACTTTCATTCATGAATGTTGACGGCTTCAGAAAAAAACAATTACCATCGTCAGTATATTTTGCAATATTACCCCTAAACTTTTCACTATACTTAAGATTAAGTCGATGGTTCTTAATTACAAAGTCAATCCACCAAAAACCGCAATTATGTCGAGTATTTTGATATTTATCACCAGGGTTACCTAACCCAGCAAATAGCTTAATTTTATTCATCGAATAATAGAATAGCGCACTTGTGAAGAAGTGCGCTATTAAAAATTACTAATCTTGTTTATCTGCTTTTTCGTCACCACCTTCAGCAGCTTTTTCGTCACCACCTTCAGCAGCGCCTTCTTCACCTTCAGCAGCGCCTTCTTCACCTTCAGCATCACCTTCTTCACCTTCAGCAGCCACGGGTGTTTCCTCAACTACGACTTTAGGTTTGGAGATAGAGGTTATGATAGGATCGTTTTCTTCCGATAATGCGG
>JABBAU010000057.1 GCA_018607785.1 Methylobacillus sp. | reverse complement strand
GGCTTCTTAGCTTCTGCTTTCTTAGCAGCAGGCTTCTTAGCTTCTGCTTTCTTAGTTTCAGTTATTGGTGTAACGTCAATTGGGTCATTTAAATTTGACGAAGTGACCTTGTTATCTTCAACATTTTCTTCTTTTATAATAGGTCTATCAACAAGTTCAACATATGCCATTGGTGCATTATCACCTTTTCTAAATCCACATTTAAGTATTCTTAAATAACCGCCAGCCCGCTTGCTATATCTTGGCCCTAACTCACTGAATAATTTCCCAACAATTTCTCTGTCCCTTAGACGACTAAAAGCTAATCTTTGATTATGGACGCTTGTTTCCTTAGCTAAAGTTATCATTGGTTCAGCATATTTTCTTAACTCTTTTGCTTTAGGAAGAGTAGTCCTAATTAATTCATGTTTAAATAATGAAACAACCATATTTTTAAACATAGCTTTTCTATGACTGCTTGTTCTATTTAATTTTCTGTGGGCCTTACCATGTCGCATTTTTAATACTCCAAACCGTTTTTAATTTATACTTTTTCTACACCTTCATCAGGCCAATTTTCAACTGCCATCCCAAGTGTTAAACCTTTTGATGACAAGATATCTTTAATTTCATTTAATGATTTTCTACCTAAATTAGGTGCTTTTAATAAATCGCTTTCATTTCTTTGAACTAAGTCACCAATATAATAGATACTTTCAGCCTTAAGACAATTTGCTGATCTAACAGTCAGTTCAAGATCATCTACAGGTCTCAACAAAACTGGATCAATAACTGGCGCTTCTTTAACCTCAACTTCACTCAATTCACTTTCTAAATTAGCAAAAACAGATAGCTGACCACGTAAAATAAATGCCGCATCTCGTATTGCTTCTTCAGCATCAACAACACCATTAGTTTCAACATCTAAAATAAGCTTATCTAGGTCAGTTCTTTGCTCAACACGTGCACTTTCTACAAAGTAGCTAACCTTATCAATTGGACTAAACGATGCATCAATTCCAATAAAACCTAATTCGGTCCCCTTGTCTTGACCTTTATTTCTAACTGGAACTGCTTGATACCCCCTACCCATTTCAACACGAGCTTCAATATCAATTTTTCCACCTTTATTTAAGTGTGCAATTACCAAATCTGGATTTTTAATTTCAACATCATGACCAACATCAAAATCTCCAGCTGTTACTTCTCCTTCAACATCTTTTTTGAGGGTAATAGTAGCGCTCGTATTGTTATGAATCCTTAAGGCAACTTTTTTTAAGTTTAACAAAATATCGACTACATCTTCTTGAACACCATCAATTGTTGAATACTCATGAACAACCGTATCGATTTTTACTTCTGTGATTGCATATCCAGGAATTGATGATAAAAGCACTCTTCTAAGAGCATTACCTAGCGTATGGCCAAAACCTCTTTCCATGGGTTCTAGTGTAACTTTTGCTCTATTCGGTGATTTTATATCAACATCAACAATTTTTGGTTTTAAGTATTCTGTAGGGCTTATTTCCATGTTTATCCTTATAAAATTTGTTTAAGCTAGATTGTTACTTAGAGTAAAGCTCAACCACAAGAGATTCATTAATAGTAGATGGAAGATCATCTCTTTCTGGTCTATTTTTGAATGTTCCTGTTAATTTCTTTACGTCAACTTCAAGCCATTCTGGAAGTCCCCTTTCATCAGCAGCTTCCAATGCAGATTTAATTCTTAATTGATCTTTTGATTTATCCGATACGGTAATGTTATCTCCAGGTTGGACCTGATAAGAAGGTATGTTCACTCTTTTACCGTTAACTAAAATGCTATTATGTCTGACAATTTGTCTAGCTTCAGAGCGTGAGCCCCCAAGGCCCATTTTATAGGTTACATTGTCTAATCTCGATTCTAACATTTGCAATAGGTTTTCTCCTGTAATTCCTTTTTTCCTATCTGCCTCAGCATAATAACTTCTAAATTGTTTCTCTAGAACACCATATATTCTTCTTAGTTTTTGTTTTTCTCTTAACTGAACGCCATAATCAGAAAGCCTTGAGGATCTTCTTTGTCCGTGCTGGCCCGGAGGATAGTTTCTTTTTTCAATTGCACATTTTTCAGTGAAACACTTTTCAGCTTTGAGAAAAAGCTTTTCTCCTTCTCTTCTACACTGACGACATTTTGGGTCTAGATTTCTGGCCAATTTGTTCTCCTATAGCTCTATAACGTTTAACATTAATTAAATTCTTCTCTTTTTTGGGGGTCTGCATCCGTTATGAGGCACTGGCGTGATGTCTTGAATGCTTGTAATTTTTAAACCAACAGAATTAAGAGCTCTTACAGATGACTCTCTTCCAGGTCCTGGGCCTTTAATTCTTACCTCAATATTTTTGATGCCGTATTCTTGAGCTGCTTTACCGGCAGCCTCTGCTGCAACTTGAGCAGCAAATGGAGTGCTTTTTCTTGATCCCTTAAAACCTGCACCACCAGAAGTAGCCCATGAAAGAGCATTACCCTGCCTATCAGTAATAGTGATTATTGTATTGTTAAAAGAAGCATGAACATGAGCAATTCCTTCAGATACATTTTTCTTAACTTTCTTCTTTGCTCTAACGGTTTTATCAACTGCCATAAGTTTTTTCCTCTATTTCCTAATCGCCCTTACTGGGCCTTTTCTAGTTCTTGCATTGTTTTTTGTATTTTGTCCTCTTACAGGAAGACCTCTTCTATGCCTTTGGCCTCTGTAACAACCTAAATCCATAAGCCTTTTGATATTCATAGTTACTTCTCTTCTAAGATCTCCTTCCACTTCAAAACCACCAATATGGTCTCTTAATTTCTCAAGATCAGCATCTGATAAATCTTTTACTTTTGCTGTAGAAGTGATGCTTGTTGCCTCACAAATTTTCTTTGCAGTGACTCTGCCAATACCATAAATAGCAGTCAATGCTATTTCAACATGTTTGTTATCAGATACATTTACTCCAGCAATACGGGCCATACAAAACTCCTAAAATTTATGGGCTAATAGTTTATCAAAGCCCGAAATTATAACTATTTTTTGGTTATTTAACAATGTAAAAATTAACCTTGTCTTTGTTTGTGACGTTGGTCTTTTTTACAAATTACCCTTACCACACCATTTCTTCTTATAACTTTGCAGTTAATGCACATTGGTTTTACAGATGCTCTTACTTTCATATTAAATACTCCTTCAAAAAGCTAAATTACTTAGCCCTAAATGTAATTCTTCCTTTAGTTAAATCATATGGAGATATTTCAACTGTTACAGTATCTCCTGGCAAAATTCTTATATAATTCATTCTCATTTTTCCAGAGATATATCCCAAAACAACATGGTCATTTTCAAGCTTAACCTTGAATGTTGCATTAGGGAGATTTTCCAAGACCTCGCCTTCCATTTCTATAATGTCTTCTTTACCCAATTAAAGCCTACCTCCAGACCCACCTTTAAAATTTGCTTTCTTCAAAAGACCTTCATATTGATAAGACATCATTTGTGATTGAACTTGGGTCATGAAATCCATTGTTACCACCACAATAATAAGCAGTGATGTCCCGCCGAAATAAAAGGGAGTATTAAATTTCAATATTAATAATTCAGGAAGCAGGCAAACCAAGGTTATATAAATTGATCCGATTAGCGTTAAACGACCCATTATGGTGTCGATGAATTTTGCAGTTTGCTCACCTGGCCTTATTCCAGGAACAAAAGCACCCCCTTTTTTTAAGTTATCGGCTGTTTCAGCTGGGTTGAATGTAATAGCTGTATAGAAGTAGGAGAAAAATATAATAGCAACCGCAAACATAATTATATAAATTGGTTGTCCTGGAGAAATAGCCGCACTGATATCTTTTAACCAATACAAGCTCTCGCCTGAACCAAACCACCCAGCTATTGTTGCTGGAAATAATATTACGCTTGAGGCAAAAATAGCTGGAATAACTCCTGCTTGATTAATTTTTAGGGGTAAATGTGATGATTGGCCACCATACATTTTATTTCCAACTTGTCTTTTTGCATAATTAATTGTGATTCTTCTTTGTCCTCGCTCAACAAATACTACGATTGCAGTAACTAAAACAACCGCAACCAGTAAGAAAAATACAAGCGGTATAGAAAAAGCTCCTGTTCTTGTAAGTTCAAGTGTATTCCCTAATGCACTTGGAAGACCAGCAACTATCCCTGCAAATATGATCATTGATATACCATTACCAATTCCTCTTTCTGTGATTTGCTCGCCTAACCACACCAAAAACATGGTTCCGCTTACAAGAGTTATTACTGATGTGAGTCTAAAAGCTAAACCCGGGTCTAACACAAGGCCAGGTTGCGCTTCAAGTGCCACAGTGATACCTAATGCCTGAAAGGCAGCTAAAACAACCGTTCCTTGACGCGTATATTGAGTAATTACTCTCTGTCCTGCTTGGCCTTCTTTTTTAAGTTCTTTCAATTTCTCCGACATAGATGTCAATAATGTCATTATGATTGAGGCAGAAATATAAGGCATAATACCAAGCGCAAAAACTGTAAATCTGCTTAAAGCGCCTCCAGAAAACATATTGAACATCCCAAGGATTCCACCGCTTTGTGAATCGAACAATTTTTTAAGTTCAAAAGGATCTATTCCAGGAACAGGTATGTGAGAGCCAAGTCGAAAAATAATTAAAGCGCCCAGTAGAAATAGAAGGCGGCTTTTGAGCTCTCCCATCTTACCTAATTGACCTAATGTAGAATTTTCAGCCAAAACTTACTTTGTTTTTTTTGTCGGTTTATCTTTAATCGAGTCTTTCTTTTCTTCTTTCGAAGCCTTAGTCGTAACTTCTACAACTTTACCACCTGCATCTTTTACAGCTTTCAATGCACCTTTAGTAAGATTAACCCCATGAATAGTCAATTTCTTAGTAATTTCTCCAGAAAGAAATATCTTGGCATTAAGGGACAGATTAGGTATTAAGTTCGCAGCTTTTAGAGATAATAAATCAACTATGTCAGTATCAAGTTTGTTTAATTCGCTTGTTCTAACTTTAGCATTATAAGGCTTAGACATAGACTTAAAACCTCTTTTTGGGAGCCTTCTTTGTATAGGCATCTGTCCGCCCTCAAATCCAACTTTATGGAAACCACCTGCTCTAGATTTTTGTCCTTTATGACCTCTTCCAGCTGTTTTTCCAAAACCCGAACCAATTCCACGCCCAACTCGTCTCACTTCTTTTTTTGAACCCTCTGAGGGCTTTATAGTATTTAATCTCATGCTGAAACCTCTTCTACCTTAAGTAAGTAATTTACTGCATTTATCATTCCTCTAATTGCAGGAGTGTCCTCTACTTCAACACTATGACGAATTCTTCTTAATCCTAAACCTTTAATTGTTGCTTTATGAGCAACTGATTTATGAATAGGACTTTTGATAAGAGTCACTTTGATTTTTTTTCCTTTAGCCATAACTACCCTCTAATCTCTTCTATTGTTTTACCTCTTTTTGCAGCAATGTCTGCAGGTGTATTCATAGAGGATAAGCCATTTAATGTTGCTCTCACTACATTATATGGATTTGCTGAGCCTATACATTTCGCTAAAATATCTGTAATTCCCATAACTTCGAAAATTGCTCTCATTGCACCGCCTGCAATTATCCCTGTACCTTGTGAAGCAGGCAAAATTGTTACTTTTGCAGCGCCATGTCTACCAGTCACTGAATGATACAAAGTACCATTATTTAACTTAACTTTAATCATTCCTCTTTTAGCTTCTTCCATAGCTTTTTGGACAGCAAGCGGTACTTCTCTTGCTTTTCCTTTACCCATACCAACAGCACCATCACCATCGCCAACTACACTCAATGCAGCAAAACTCATGATGCGACCACCTTTGACTACCTTAGTCACACGATTTACGTTGATCATTTTTTCTCTCAAACCATCAGTTTGCTCTTTATCTTGATTACCCATATTCTTGTTTTTATTTTGTGCCATTTTGTACTGTTCCTAAATTTAGAATGTTAAGCCATTTTCACGTGCAGAATCGGCCAGCGCTTTTACTCGGCCATGATATCTGTAGCCTGATCTATCAAAAGCTACAACCTTTACACCTGCTTTTATTGCTTTATCAGCTATTCTTTTACCTATTTCAGTTGCTGCATCAGTATTACTTGTATTCTTTAACTTTTTCTTTACTTCAGCCTCTAAAGTTGAAGCAGAGGCAATAATTTTGTTTGTTTCACCATCAATAACTTGTGCGTAAATATTAGTATTTGATCTATGTATAGATAATCTTGTTTTTCCAAGAGAAGCCATGCTTGCCCTAGATTTTGTTGCTCTTCTGATTCTTGCATTATTCTTTTTCATTATCTATTTTCCTTATGCTTTTTTAGCTTCTTTCATAACAACATGCTCATCATCGTAACGCACACCTTTCCCTTTGTAAGGCTCAGGTGGCCTGTAAGCACGAATTTCAGCTGCTACTTGACCTACAACCTGCTTATTTGAGCTTTTCAAAACAATCTCTGTTTGTGATGGGGTTTGGGCCGTAACACCTTCTGGTAAATCATGAATTATCGAGTGTGAGAATCCAAGTTCAAGATTAATCTTATTACCCTGTGCTTGCGCTTTATAGCCAACACCTATCAATTGTAGTTTTTTTTCAAACCCTGTAGTGACCCCGGTTACCATATTTTGAGTCAAAGCTCTTATTGTTCCAGACATTGCTATTGAATGCTTAGTTTTCTCTTTGGCAGAAAATAAAAGTGTGTTTTCTTCTTTTTTTATTTCTACTTGCCCTTTTAGGTCTTGATTCATTTCCCCTAGCGGACCTTTAACAGAAATATTATTATCAGTTAAAGTGATTTCCACTTTTTCAGGAATGACTACTGGGTTATTTGCGACTCTAGACATATCTTCTCCTTATTCAACATAACAAAGAACTTCACCACCTACTCCCTCAGCCCTTGCTTTAATATCTGTCATCACACCCTTGGAAGTCGTTACTATCGCAACCCCAAGCCCATTCATTACTTTAGGTAAATTATCACTTGATTTATATACTCTTAAACTCGGTCGACTTGCTCTTTGAATATTTTCTATAACTGGCTCACCAGCATAGTACTTCAATTCAATGTTTAGTAGAGGCTTACCATTATTTTCCTCAACATTATAATCCTCAATGTATCCCTCATCTTTGAGAACATTTGCAATTGCTTTTTTTATTTTGGAGGCTGGTAGAGAAACATTTACTTTACTTCTCATCTGTCCATTTCTTATTCGGGTTAACATATCTGCTATAGGATCTTGCATGCTCATATTTTATTCCCCTTTTACCAACTTGCCTTAACAACGCCTGGAACTTCACCAGCCATCATTAGATCTCTAAGTTTGCCTCTAGCCAGTCCAAACTTTTTATAAACACCTCTTGGGCGACCTGTTAAAGCACATCGTGTTCTCAATCGAACAGGACTAGAGTTTCTTGGGAGAGCTTGAAGTTTTAATCTTGCTTCACTTTTTTGCTCTTTTGAAGCAGAAGCATCATTTATTACTTCATTTAAAGCCAATCTCTTAGCTTTAAATTTTTCAACTAATTTTAAACGTTTAGTTTCTCTTTGAGTCATGCATAATTTAGCCATATTTTACCTTAACTCCTAAATGGAAAGCTAAAAGCAGATAAAAGCGCTTTCGCTTCATCGTCTGTTTTTGCCGTTGTTGTAATTGTTATATTCATCCCTCGTAGTGAATCAATTTTGTCGTATTGAATTTCAGGGAAAATAATTTGTTCTTTTATACCCATATTATAATTACCTCTACCATCAAATGATTTTGGAG
>JABBAU010000018.1 GCA_018607785.1 Methylobacillus sp. | reverse complement strand
GCTCCTGCAGCTAAAAAGGCTCCTGCAGCTAAAAAGGCGACCACAAAAAAGAAAGAAGGAGATGCCTAACTAGTGAATAAACTTCAAATCGAGGGTGAAATCTTATTTGAAGACAAAATTCGTTACACCCCTTCAGGGTTGGTTGTTCAAAGCTTTAAAATAGGACATAAATCTTTTCAAAAAGAAGCGAATTTAAAAAAAGATGTAAGTATTGAATTGGAAGCAATTTTTATTGATAAACATATGAGAAAAGAAATTCAGATTGGGAAACAATTTTTATTTATAGGGTTTCTGGACAAGAAATCATTTAAATCAACGAAATTAGTTTTCCACATTTCTGAAATTAAAAAATTAGGAGTTATATAATTATGGCAAGAGATATGTACAAAAGAAGAAGGTATTGCAGATTTTCTGCTGAAGGGATAAGTGAGGTTGATTACAAAGATATCGGAATACTTAAAGACTTCATCACAGAGAATGGAAAGTTAATTCCTGCTAGAATTACTGGAACAAAAGCAAGATATCAAAGACAACTTTCAACTGCTGTAAAGCGTGCACGATTTTTAGCTTTGCTTCCGTTTACAGATAAGCATTAGGAGGAAAAATGGAAATTATACTACTTGAAAAAATTGTAAATCTTGGTGAATTAGGTGACGTAGTAAACGTTAAAGATGGATTTGGAAGAAATTTCTTAATACCCCAAGGTAAAGCTAAAAGAGCTACAGCTCAAAACATGGAAGAATTTAAAGTTAAAAAGGCTGAACTTGAAAAACAGCAAGCAGCACTAGAGAAATTATCTCAACAAAGAGCTAAAAAACTTGATGGAGTGAGTATTAAAATTTCTCAGAAAGCTGGTGTGGATGGCAAACTTTTTGGATCTGTAAATAATATTGATATTTCTGAAGCACTTCTTAAAGAAGGACATGAGGTTGCAAAATCTGAAATTAGACTTCCCGATGGGCCACTTAAGTCAACAGGAGAGTTTGATATTACGATTGATCTTCAACATGAATCAACTGCTTTAATCAAAGTTACTATCGAAGGTGAAGAGTAATATTTTCAAATAAATTTAATTTTTTAGGCTGTCAATGAGGCAGCCTTTTTTTTATTCGTTATAATGAAAAGATGGACGAAAACCAAATATCATCTCTAAAAGTACCACCTCATTCAATTGAGGCAGAACAATCAATTTTAGGTGGGCTATTGATTGATAATAAGGCAATTGATAGAATCGCCGGCCAAGTTTCAGCCTCTGATTTTTATAGAAATGATCATCAAATTATTTTTTCTCATATAAGCAAGTTAATTGACCATAATCAACCTGCAGATATTGTAACTGTTGCAGAATCTTTAGAGCAGAATTCAGAATTAACTAAAGTAGGCGGGGTAGCTTATCTTGGACTTATTGCTGAAAATACTCCCACAGCTTCAAATATCTCAGGCTACGCAAAAATTGTTCGTGAAAGATCAATTATGAGAAATCTTGTAGAAGTTGGTTCAGACATTGTAGAGAGTGCCTTTTCTCCTCAAGGTAAAGATGCACAGCAGTTACTGGACGAGTCGGAATCTAAAATCTTTCAAATTGCTGATGCCGGGACTTCAGAAAAATTAGGTTTCGTTGATATTAAAGAGTTATTACCAAAAGCCGCTCAAAGAATTGATGACTTATATCAATTAGATGATCCAAATGGAGTCACTGGTGTCCCTACAGGATATGCTGACTTGGATCAGAAGACAGCTGGTCTTCAGCCAGGAGATTTGATTATTATTGCTGGTCGGCCATCTATGGGTAAAACTTCTTTAGCCTTAAATATTGCCGAGCATGTTGGAATGGAAGCTGGTTTACCCGTAGCCATATTTTCAATGGAAATGGGTGCAGCACAGCTAACAATGCGTCTACTGGGTTCGGTAGGTAAATTAGACCAACATAAGATGAGGATTGGACAATTAGAAGATGAGGATTGGCCAAAGTTAACCAATGCCTTGGGTGTCCTAAATGAAGCTCCAATATTTATAGATGAGGGGTCTGCTTTAAATTCATATGAAGTTCGTGCAAGAGCTAGAAGGTTACATCGTCAACAAGGTAAATTAGGGCTTATTGTTATTGATTATATTCAGCTTATGTCATCTGCAAATGATCAATCAGGAGAGAATAGGGCAACTGAGGTTTCTGAGATTTCAAGATCGTTAAAAGCATTAGCGAAAGAGTTAAATGTTCCTGTTGTTGCACTTTCTCAGCTCAATAGAAGTGTAGAGTCTAGACCTGATAAAAGGCCAATGATGTCAGATTTGAGAGAATCTGGTGCTATCGAACAAGATGCTGATGTGATTATGTTTATATATCGAGATGAGGTTTATAACCCTGAAACAGCTGAAAAGGGTGTGGCTGAAATTCTTTTATCAAAACAAAGGAATGGTCCTACAGGCGTAGCAAAATTGACTTTCCTTGGACAATATACGCGCTTTGAAAATTACGCAAATCCAGGGTACGATTCAAATACATAAACTATGCGTCCGATAAAAGCTTGTATAAATTTAAGCGCACTTACTTTTAATCTTCAATCAATCAAAAAAATTGCAAAAAACAGTAAGGTAATGGCAGTTCTAAAAGCCAATGCTTATGGACATGGGTTAATCGAGTCAGTCAAGGCAATAAAAAATGTAGAGGGAATAGCAATCCTAACTATTGAAGAAGCTTCTAAAATTAGAAAGGCAGGCTATAAAAATACAATATTACTCCTTGAAGGTTTATTTGCTGCCGAGGAAATTTACCAAGCAGAGAAACTAAATCTAAACATAACCTTACATAATGATCGGCAAATTGAATTTTTAGATAATGTAGTTTTAAAGAATCCTGTAAGCGTTCATTTGAAAATCAATACAGGAATGAATAGATTGGGATTCCCTCCCGATCAAATTGATTATCTGATTGAGAATTTAAATGCCAACCCAAACGTGTCAGATATAACTTTAATGACACACTTTGCTTCTGCTGATGAAAAAGAGGGGATTACAAAACAGTTAGATTGCTTTAATCGCATCACAGATAACTATAACCTTAGCAGTTCCGTAGCTAATTCAGCAGCCCTTTATAAATTTCCTGAATCGAGGCTTGATTGGGTTAGGCCAGGTATTATGTTGTACGGCGCATCTCCTTTTGAAGATATTTCAGCTAAAAAACTTGATGTAAAGCCTGTGATGTCTCTAGTTAGTGAAATTATTGCTTTACAGGATCTTAAAACAGGGCAAGCCGTAGGTTACGGTAATAATTTTATCGCCAAAAAAGATATGCGCATAGGGATAGTTGCGTGTGGTTATGGAGATGGATACCCCCGACATGCCAAGACAGGAACACCAATCTTGG
This sequence comes from Methylobacillus sp., assembly GCA_018607785.1. Lineage (GTDB taxonomy): Bacteria > Pseudomonadota > Gammaproteobacteria > Burkholderiales > Methylophilaceae > BACL14. Next base: position 4,518 of record JABBAU010000018.1, on the reverse strand, counting down.
TTGATCAAAAAAAAACAACAACTATTGGAAGAGTTTCTATGGATATGCTTTATGTTGATTTATCTAATAATCCTAATGCAGATATAGGCTCAGAAGTAGAAATGTGGGGAAATAATATTCCTGTCGATGATGTTGCAAAGAACTCAGGCACCGTGGGGTATGAATTATTATGTAATGTTACCGCTTCAACTCGAGTTCCATTGGAGTACGAAGATGGCTAAAAGTAAATCAGCTTTTCAGTGTAGAGAGTGTGGGGGCAATTCATCGAAATGGCAAGGCCAGTGTCCACATTGCTTTGTTTGGAATTCTCTCGAAGAAACAATAATTGAATCAAAAACACCATCAAGGTTTGCAGCGTTATCAAAGACCAATGAGCTTACAAAGCTTGATGATGTAAAAGCTCTTTCTATACCCAAAAGAAAAACGAATATCTCAGAATTTGACCGTGTTCTGGGCGGAGGTTTTGTTCCAGGAGGGGTAATTTTGATAGGGGGTGATCCAGGTATAGGTAAGTCAACGATTTTAATTCAAGCATTGTCAAAAATTACTCAAGATCCAAAAGATGACTGTAATGTAATTTACGTTAGCGGAGAGGAGTCGAAGGAACAAATTGCAATGAGAGCAAAAAGACTTGAGTTAGATGTATCTGATATTTCAATTTTATCTGAAATTAATCTTGAGAAAATTGTAAGTGTTGTCCAAAAGAATAAACCAAATGTAGTTGTTATTGACTCCATTCAAACAATTTATTCAGAAGAAATGACCTCAGCACCAGGATCTGTTACACAAGTTAGAGAATGCTCTGCACAGCTAACACGCGTAGCTAAACAATTTGATATAACGATGCTTCTTGTAGGCCATGTAACCAAAGAAGGGACTTTAGCAGGACCAAGAGTTCTAGAGCATATTGTAGATACAGTTTTATATTTTGAAGGAGACCCAAGTTCAAGCTTTAGAATGATTCGAGCATTTAAGAATCGCTTTGGTGCAGTTAACGAATTAGGTGTTTTTGCGATGACTGAAAAAGGTTTGAAAGAGGTAACAAATCCATCGGCACTCTTTTTATCACATCATCATAAGGAGGTAAATGGATCTTGTATCACTTGTATTCAAGAAGGTTCTAGACCCATGCTCATTGAAATACAGGCTCTAGTAGACAATGCTCATGGACATTCACCCAAAAGACTGTCGGTCGGATTAGATCAAAATAGACTGGCTATGCTACTAGCATCACTCAACAGGCATGCTGGAATCGCATGTTTTGATCAAGATGTTTTTGTTAATGCTGTGGGAGGGGTAAAAATTGTAGAACCAGGGGTAGATTTAGCTATTTTGTGTGCCATTGTTTCATCATTCACCAATCAACCGCTTGACCAAAAAACAGTTATCTTTGGTGAAATAGGTCTAGCAGGTGAAGTAAGACCAGTTCAAAGGGGTCAAGAGAGATTAAAAGAAGCTGCAAAATTAGGTTTTACAAAAGCAATTATCCCTAAAGCAAACCAAGCTAAACAAAAGATTAATGGTATTGAGATATCTCCAGTAGATAATCTTTCGCAAGCTATCAAGTTATTAAAAAATATTTAAGTGCTCTAAATAAATGAACATCCGAGCATAGTTAGAATTGTAATTCTCATTTTCCTAAATCCAGGCAGGATAGTTTTTTGATTAAGAATTTTTTCAGGGTTATCTTTTACAATCTCTTTGAGAAGCACATAGTAAATGTTACCCATTACAAGGCTTATTTTCTGCGATTTCTTGTCTTCTATAGGTAATGTTTTAGAAGCTAAGTCATAAAATTTCTTTGCTCTATCTGATTGATTTTGAACTAATATTTTTATTTTTTCACTATTCTTAAGTGAGATAATCTCTTCCTCGGATACACCTAATTTTTTTAATTCATCAAGTGGTATGTAAATCCTGCCTCTTCTAGCATCCTCACCTAGGTCTCTAATAATATTAGTTAACTGTAATGCAATTCCAAGATTTTTCGCGAAGGTGAGGGTGTCTTTATTTTTGAAGCCAAAAATATGTGCGGAGAGAATACCGACACATGAAGCAACCCTATAGCAATAAAGTTCAAGCTGTTCAAAGCTCTCGTATCGATTAAATTTTACATCCATCTCCATACCATCAATTATTTCAATAAAATAATTCTTTGAAAGATTAAAGTGACTTAGAAAAGGATGCAGCGCTTTACTGACTGGGTGCTGAGGTTCACCTTTGAAGAGTCTTTCTACCTCCTCTCGCCACCAGTTTAATTTTTTACTTGCAATTTCATGATCGAGGCATTCATCAGCAATATCATCGACCTCTCTACAATATGCATATAGAGCAGTTAAGGCTTCACGCTTTTCTTTTTTTAGAAAAATAAAAGCAGATAGGAAGCTTGAGTGGCTCTCCTTTGTTTTTTGCTTACAGTATTCTTGAGGTGTCATTTTTTATAGATAACAGTTTTGAATAGTAAAATTGACCAATCCAATTTTGAAATTTTAGGTGGATTCATAAACCAATCACAGTCATCCTTTTTTAATCTTTTGATTAACAAATCAGCACCCGAAATTAATATATTGATTTGCAGTTTTAATCGCCCACTAACATTTTCATTTAAAGGCCTCCCTTTATTTAGTAATAATTCTATCCTTTTTAACCATGAAACTTTAAATATTTTCCAGCTTGGGTTAAAGGATTTACTTTTGATATCAGATTTTTTTAGTCTAAACTTTTTCATTTCTGTTATCGGTATATAAAGCCTTCCTTTTAACAAGTCTTCATAGATATCCTGGCTCATCCCAATCAAGGCAAGCGCCTGACATAGGTAGTTAGAGTAGCTTATATTGGTTTTGTTATGCTCACCAAATAGTCTCAAGATCATTTCCCCTGCAGGGCATGCCGCATTATTACAATAATCAATTAAATCATTAAAATTTTTATATGATTTTTTTTCAACATCCTGTTTAAAGGCAGAAATCAACCTCTCAAACAAGTTTATATCAAGTGAAAACTCACTTATAACTTTCTCTAAATCCTTAAAAAATGGAGTTTGAATTTCTTTTTTAAGCTTTATTGCATCAATATTTATTTCTATTTCTCTGAGCAACTTTTGCCTTTGTTTCTTTGTTAATTTACCTTCATCTGCAATATCATCTGCATCTCTAGCAAATGAATAAAGAAGTGTCGCGGCATCTCGATGTTTTTTTGGAAAAAGTAATGTAGCCACTGGAAAATTTTCATAGTGTTTTTTTGTCACTTTTGCTTTTTCGAGGGTAATATATTGACTCATAAATTAAGTATGCCATAGACTGGCATCATGATGATTTTCAATAGGACGCTTAATGATCGGTGTAATTGGTGGAACAGGCTTAAGAAAGATTGAAGGGCTCAATATAACTAATGAGTCATTGGTCGACACACCTTATGGCAAACCATCAGATAAAATAATCATTGGTAAGTTAGATAATCGAGACGTTGCTTTTCTCCCAAGGCATGGAGACGGGCATACGATCCCCCCTCATTTAATTAATTATAGGGCAAATATTTATGCTCTAAATACTTTAGGCGTTAAGGCTATTTTTGGTATTGCAACAGTTGGGTCTATTCCTATCGCTATCAATCCCGGCTCCATTGTATTTCCTCATCAAATAATTGATTACACCTATGGTCGAGACCATACATTCTTTGATGGCATTAAAAATCCAGTATCACATATAGATTTTACAAGCCCTTACAACGCAAAATTAAGAGAATTACTATGTAAAAATTCATCATTAGAGGACATGAATTTTGTCAAAGAGGGGGTTTATGCTGCAGTCCAAGGACCTAGACTTGAAACTGCTGCAGAAATAGACAGGTATGAGAGAGATGGGGCGACAATAGTAGGTATGACGGGGATGCCTGAGGCCTCATTAGCTAAAGAGCTAGATATTCCATATGCAGCAATATGTCCTGTTGCAAATTTTGCAGCTGGCAGACAAAGCAGTAAAGATGGTATTACGCATGAAGAAATTAATAAGCAATCTGAGATGATGTCACACAATGTTAGTAAATTTTTAAAGGTGGTGGTTGAAGCTTATGGCAATTAGAGAAATATTAAGGATGGGTAATCCTATCTTGCTGAAAGTATCTGAAAAAGTTAAAAAATTTGATACCCCTGAAATTCATGAATTAATTAAGGACATGATTGAAACTATGAAAGATGCTCAAGGAGCTGGACTTGCTGCACCGCAAGTTGGGGAGAGTATTCAATTGGTCATATTTGGTGTTGATAAAAATGAGCGATACCCAGACGCGGAGGAGGTGCCATTTACTGTGCTTATCAACCCTGTCATCACACCCTTAACCCAAGAAAAAGAGGATGATTGGGAAGGGTGTCTATCAGTTCCTGGGATGAGGGGAGTTGTCCCTAGATATAAGACAATTAACTATAAAGGGTTTGATCAATATGGCAATGAGATCAATAGAAATGCAGAAGGGTTTCACGCGAGGGTAGTTCAACATGAGTGTGACCATCTATTCGGAATT
>JABBAU010000011.1 GCA_018607785.1 Methylobacillus sp. | reverse complement strand
GCTCGAATACTATTATTTTCTTCAGGTTTTGAGTTGTTACCAAAAACAACAGATTCATGGATACTATATTTGCTATTCTCACCAAGCTCATTGAACAAAGTAGCAATCTTAGAAAAAGCTAAGTATGGGTTTTTAACAAGAATATAATCTTTTCCCCAGTACTTTAAATCTTCTTTTTTAATTAAGATAACCTTAGATTTTGTTTCCTTCAACCTTGGAATATAAGAGGAATCAGACAAAAAAGAAATTGAGCTAGCGTTTGCGGAGTCTAGAGATGAAATATTATCTATTGTAATATTGCCTGAGGAAGCCTTACCTCCAACTACCTCAGCCAATTCGGAACACTTAAATTCTTTTAACATTCACATACTTTTTTTATTTTGTTTTACTTAAAACTTTAATAAGTTTGTCAGTAATATCGATTTCTTTTGAGGCATAAGCCACACCTTGATAAAGAATAAGGTCATACTTATCTGTTTTCGCCATTTCCTCAATTGCTTCATTTATTTTTTGTTGTAATTTCCCAATTTCTTCACGTCTTCTAATGTCTATATCTTCCCTTAACTCTCTTTCAATTCTTTGGATTTCGATTTTTGAGTTTTGAATTTTCTTTTGAGCTTTTTGACGTTCAGTATCTGACATCGTAACACTATTTTTGTTGAAATCTTTTTCTTGTTTCTGAATTGCCTTTACTTTTTTTTGAAGTCCATCCGTTCTGGATTTAAACTCTTTTTCAAGCTTTTTATTACTAGCAGCTGTTTGAGGAGCTTCTTTTAAAATCTTCTCCACTACAACATATCCAATTTTAAATATTTCCATCTCCGCTGAAACTGATAGTGGCAGCAAAAGAAATACACTTAAAAATATTGCTGAGAATTTTTTGATCATGTTATCTAATCCCTTAACTTAAGTTATATTAAAAGTTTGTCCCCATTCCAAACTGGAATGATTCCGTTTCATCCTGGGCGTCATCATTCAATGCCTTAGCAAATGATACATTGATTGGGCCAAATGGTGAAACCCATAAAACAGATAATCCCGCTGAGAATCTCATTTCATCTAATGCGATATTTTCGTCCTCTTCCCAAACGCCGCCACCATCAATAAATGTTTCAAGCCTAACTTGGTCTTTAAACATTCCTCCTGGAAGTGGAAAGAGCATTTTGGTACTCGCTACAATTTTCGTTGTACCTCCCGTCGATACAAAATCATCTTGTGATTCATCATAAAACTGTTTCCCGATTGAGGCAGCTTTATATCCTCTTACAGAATTTGATCCACCTACATAATAATTTTGAAAGAACGGATACGGATCGTCTCCATATGAATGTGCATAACCTAAATCAAGCTTATTGCCCCAAACAAATTTTTCAGTCAGTGGAACATAATCCACAACTTTTGCATTAAATTGGTAATACTGCATGTCAAGCAATGGTAATGTAACTTCACTACCAATATCATATTTATAACCAGATGTTGGATATATGGCACTATCTCTTTTATCAGAGGTGTATCCAAGAGATAACACGGCTTCATTTTGATCACAACCACTGCTATCACCTCCAGAAACATCTTTACAGTAATCTTTGTATCTTTGTGGTGATGAATCAACAAGTGTAATGTCTGACATGTCAAAATCGAAACCAATATTTACTGTATCAAACTCGTTCATTGGAACACCGAAGCCCACCCCTGCTCCGTATGATTTTTTATCGTATTGGCCCGTATCTAAATCTTTTGTATTTGTTTCTCTCATGTAGCCAGTGAGTCTTCTTGATATTCCATCAGGAGTAAAATAAGGATCAATATGGCTTAGACTGTAGACTGTATTGACACTACTTGTATTAATGCTTGCTGAAACTGTATTCCCCGTTCCAAGAAAATTGGCTTGTGTAACGGAAAAGCTTCCTACTAAGCCCTCATCTGAACTTGCACCAGCACCCAGCTTGACTGAGCCTGTATTTTTTTCTTTCACAGCGACTGTTAAATCAACTTGGTCAGAAATACCTGGGACAGAAACTGTTTTAATATCTACCCCTTCAAAATACTGGGTTCTTTTTAATCGCCTAGTCGATTGATCAATTTTTTCTTGGTCATAATAAGAGGATTCGAATTGCCTCATTTCTCTTCTAAGAACTTTATCTTGAGTTCTTTCGTTCCCGATGAAACTTATCCGTCTTACGTAAACCTTTTTTCCAGGCTCAATGAAATAATTGAATCCAACAGTTAAATTATCTTTATCAACATCTGGAATAGGGTTTACATTAGAAAACGCATAACCATAATTACCTAGCTCTTTATTAATTAATTCAGTTGATTGATTTAGTAATTTTCTACTAAACACCTCTCCCTTAATGGTTTTGATATCATTTTGAAAGATTAACTCTTCTTTTAATGGATAATATTTACCACTTATCTTTATATCTCCAAAATTATACTTGTCACCTTCATCTATAATAATTGCAATGTAAACATTTTTTTTGGATTCCGAAATACTTACTGTGGTATTTTCGATATCAAAGTCCAAATATCCTCTGTCCATGTAAAATGATCGTATTTTTTCTAAGTCACCAGTTAAAATTTGGCGAGAATATCTGTCATCTTTATTCCACCATGACAAAAAATTTGTTGGCTTAAGGTCAAGCCGACTCAATAAATCATCTTCTTCAAATTTGGTTATACCAATTATCTTAACCTCTTTAATTCTAGCTGTTGAACCTTCATTTATATAAAAATCTATCGCTATACGATTTCTTTCTTGAGGGGTAACCTTTGTTTCAATGGAGGCTGAATAAAGGCCTAAGTTAAGGTATTGCTTGCTAATTTCAGTTTTAACTCTCTTTAAGGTAGGCTCATTAAATAGCAATCCCTCACCAAAATTCATTTGAAGCATTCCTTCTTTGATCTTGTCAGGTTGTATAGCTTCAGCTCCATGAAAAGTAATAGTTGAGATGATAGGTTTTTCATTAACACTAATGATCACCACACTCCCTTCTAAATCTATACTTATATTTTTAAACTGGCCTGTTTTGTATAGAAGCTGAATAGCCTCACTGAAGTTAGCTTCATTAATTGGAGTGTTTACCTCAAAAGGAATATTGTCAAAAACCAGACCTGGATCAACTCGCTTTAAGCCTTGCACTTTTATGTCAGAGATGTCACTCTCCTCCGCATAGGTCGGCAAAATAACTGAAACAAACAACAGAAAAATTAAAATTATTTTTTTCATTAAAAAATTTTTTTTTAAAACGATATTATATACTGCAAATTAAAAAATCAGAACTAATATTTTCCTTTAAGTCATTGAGAATTAATGAAATTATAAATATTAGAATGTAAATAAAGTGTTTTTAAAAATAGAAGCTTTAGCCATACTAATCTAGAAAAAATAAATAAAACGTATAAAAAACATAAATTTAAATAAGGTCTCAAATAACTTTGGATTAAAATTATTTATTAAGATACTTTATATAATCTTTATAAAATATTGTTTTATAATGTTTTATTTAATATTTTATTAGTTTCATCTCTAGCATAATTATCAAGTTCAAGTATATGTTCAACTGAATTTACATTCATTACTTCAGTCTTTAGTAGCATTTTTTCTATCAATTCTGGAATTTGTATGAAGTTAATTTTTCCGGATAAAAAAGCTTCCACGGCTATTTCATTTGATGCATTTAAGCTAATGCAATGAGCGTCACCCATAGCTAATGCTTGATAGCAGAGATCAAGACAACGAAATTTTTTTAAATCTGGTTTATAAAATTCAAGACTTGATAACTTGTCAAGCAAAACACCTTCTACACCCGAGGTAATTCTGTTCGGATAACCTAATGCATAAGCTATTGGAACCCTCATATCAGGACTTCCCATCTGACTTAATGAGCTGCCATCAATATATTCAACAAATGAATGAATGATACTTTGTGGATGCATTACAACCTCTATTTTTTTAATACCAAGTCTAAAAAGATGCGAGGCTTCGATTACCTCAAGCCCCTTATTCATCATTGTCGCTGAATCAATTGATATCTTTTTCCCCATTTTCCAATTAGGGTGGTTTAGAGCCTCTTCAACTGTTACTTTCTGTAGGTTCTTGAGACTATGAAATCTAAATGGGCCTCCAGAAGCAGTTAAAATTATTTTTTTAATTTCTTCGGAATCAGAATTCTTAGAAAGAACCTGAAAAATTGCATTGTGTTCACTATCGACAGGAATTAATGTTGAGTTATTTTCTACACAGATTTTATTAATTAATTCACCGGCCATAACCATAGATTCTTTATTAGCTAATAAAATTTGTTTACCGTTTTTTGCTGCTTCAATTGTAGAAATTAAACCTGCGCTTCCAGTAATAGCAGCGACTACAGTTGTAACCTTTTCATGTGAGGCGATGAAAGTATATCCCTCATCGCCATATAGAACTTCAGTTTTTAGCTTTGTGTCTTTTAACTTATCCATCAATATTTTTTTTGAGAATAAGTTCTTAGTTACGATAAAACTTGGTTTAAATTTTATAGCTTGTTCTAAAAGTAAATCATTATTATTAAAGCCACTTAAAGCAAATATTTTAAATTTTTCAGGATGTAGGTCGACAACAGAAAGAGTGCTTCTTCCAATGCTTCCGGTAGAACCTAAAATTGAAATTACCTTCATATTGCTAACATTGATGGTGAAGGATTGTACATAAAGATGTATATCAAATACGATATAGGTATGGTAGGGCAAAAACTATCAAGCCTATCAAGTAATCCACCATGACCGGGGATGATTGATCCGCTATCTTTTACTTTGGCTTGTCTTTTTAAGAATGACTCATAAATATCACCAAAGATACTTAATCCAGTAATAAGTAAAGCAAAAAGAATCATTACAGATAAATCTAACTTGTAACAATAAGCCAAAAAAAGAGCTAAAATTATACTACAAATGAATCCGCCTAATGCCCCCTCAATTGTCTTACCTGGGCTTATATTTTTTGCTAACTTATTCTTTCCAAACTTTTTTCCAACAAAATAAGCCCCAATGTCTGAGACCCAAATTATTACAAAAGGCACCAATAATAAAGTTTTGTTTTGTGTAAACACAACCGAAGTTACTATAACCATAGGAGCAATTAAAAAATATCCATAAAAAATTCTAAACCTTACGTTAGAGGATATTTTTTTGTGCATAATATCTATTGGAGCAAGAGTTAACCAAAAGACTAAGCTGATCAGGCTTATAAAAATTGAGAAGTTAATTAAAAAGATTTTTAAATTGAGAGCTGAGTCATCAAAAAAAAAGGTATCTAAACTAACTGCTGCGTAGAAGAAAATAACTGGAGCAAAAGATAATATCCAATAAATGGCAAGAGATAAACTTTTTAATTTTAAAATTTTAGCTAATTCATAAAATAAAATACAGCTTGCAGCAAAACTAAATAATAGAAAGTATGTTGGATTTTTAGATAAATAAGAGGCTAAAAAAATTAATAATAAAATGGTTGCTGAAAAAATTCTATCCCTTAACATTATGTGCTCTTTGATACCGAACCGAATTTTCTTTCAGTATTTTGAAAAAAATATAAAGCATTTACAAATATCTTTTCGTCAAAATCTGGCCATAGTTTTTTTGAAAAAAACAGCTCAGCATATGCTGATTGCCATAATAAAAAATTACTCATTCTCTGTTGCCCACCTGTACGGATCAACAAATCTACATCAGACTGCCCTTTTGTGTATAAACCACTATTAATGTCTTTCTCAGTAATTTTTTTTATCCTCTTTTTATTGTTATAAAATGTATTTACTGAGTTTACTATATCAAGCCTTCCTCCATAATTTAGCGCTACATTAAGAACTAATCTTTTATTCCTAGATGTTTCTTTCTCAATCTCTTTAATTTTTATTTGAAGGGCTTTTGTCAATAATGATGTATCGCCAATAAACTTTAATTTTATATTATTTGAATGAATTTTTTTTGATTCTTTAGATATTGACTCAGAAAAAAGCTTTAAAAGTCCATCTACTTCTTTAATAGGTCTTTTCCAATTTTCTGTACTAAAAGCGTAAATGGTAAGAGTTTTTACATTGTATTTTATACAATACTCAATAATTTTTCTTACAGATTCAAGTCCCTTGTTGTGACCAACAAGCCTTGGCAAGAACTTCTTTTTTGCCCACCTCCCATTACCATCCATAATAACCGCAATATGATTTGGTATTTTATTTTTTTTAAGTAATTTTTTTTTAAAGAAAAACAGTTTTTATTGCTCTATATCGTTAGTAAATCTTTTTCTTTTACATCTATCATTGAGTCTATTTCAGCGATAAAAGTATCTGTATTTTTTTGAATAATATCTTGAAGTCTTCTTTCCTCATCTTCGCTAATTTCTTTATTTTTAGTTAATTTTTTTAATTCATCATTTGAGTCTCTACGAATATTTCTCACAGAAATTTTACTACTCTCACCCTCCGATTTAACCACCTTGATCAAATCTTTTCTTCTTTCTTCTGTTAAAGGCGGCATTGGTACTCTTATTAAATCCCCAACACCAACAGGATTAAGGCCCAAATCACTTTCTCTAATTACTTTCTCAATTACTGCTGCGAAGTTTTTTTCATACGGTTGAATAGTTAATGTTGATGAATCTGCAACATTTACTGCGGCAACTTGGCTTAACGGGGTTAATGTTCCATAGTAATCAATAGAGATATGATCAAGTAAGCTTATGTTGGCTCTACCTGTTCTTATTTTTGATAAATTATCTTGAAAAGACTCAATCGTCTTTTGCATCTTAACCTTTGAATTAGTTAATAGTTCTTCCATTGTATTTCCTCATCTTTTTTTAATTTAAGGTAACTAACGTCCCCTCCTCAGCCCCATGAATAAAATTTAATAGCGCATTTTTTTTAAATAAACTTAATACTGCAATAGGCATCCCTTGATCTCTGCATAACGTAAATGCTGTTGAATCCATCACCTTTAATTTTTTACTGATTACTTCATCAAATGTAATTTTTTTAAATAACTTAGCATCCTTCACTTTTTCTGGGTCATCTGAAAAAATTCCCTCAACCTTGGTTGCCTTTATAACAACTTCAGCATTTAATTCGATAGCTCTTAAGGCTGCTGCCGTATCAGTTGTAAAAAAAGGATTGCCAGTTCCAGCAGCAAAAATCACAACCTTATTATCCTCAATATATCTTATTGCCTTGCCTCTTATATAAGGCTCTACTATTTGCTCGATTTTTATTGCTGACTGAACTCTGCTAATAATACCAATATGTTTCATCGCATCTTGTAAGGCAATTGCATTCATGACAGTAGCAAGCATACCCATGTAGTCTGCAGTTGCACGGTCCATTCCCTTGGATCCAAGCGCTACGCCTCGAAAGATATTTCCCCCGCCAATTACAATTGCTAATTCAACTCCAGAATCCACCATAAGCTTGATTTCACTAACAATTTTGCTAATAGTTTCAGGATTAACACCAAATGCATCGTTTCCCATTAATGCCTCACCAGACAGCTTTAAGAGAACTCTTTTGTATTTTAATTTATTCATAGCTAACCGTTATTCTAGACTGTTTTGCATAAAAAAAAAGGATTGCTTAACAATCCTTTTTTATAGTGACTACAACTTTTTTTATTGTTGTGCGGCTGCAACCTCAGATGCGAAATCAACCTCTTTTTTCTCGATACCTTCACCGACAATAAAAAACTTAAATCCATTTATCGCTGAATTATTATTATCAAGAAGTTGTTCAATTGTTTGTTTTTCATCTTTAACAAACACTTGATTTACCAATGTAATTTCTTTTAAGAATTTATTTACTGTTCCTGTTGCAATTTTTTCAAGCATCTCTTCAGGCTTACCAGCTTCCTTAGCTTTCTCAATCGCCACCCTTCTTTCAGCATCAATTAATTCCTGTGACACACCGCTTTGATCAAGAGCTTTAGGTTTAGTGGCAGCAATATGCATAGCGATAT
>JABBAU010000021.1 GCA_018607785.1 Methylobacillus sp. | reverse complement strand
CTAGTTAGTTAGTCTTAAAAACACCCTACTTCGGTAGGGTGTTTTTTTTTATATGTTTGAAAAAGGAACTGTGGAGAAAATAGAGATTATCATTAGAGAATAAAGTATTCTTTGAAGGTATAATTGCAAAAAAATTAATTAAAGGATTTCATAAAATGTTTAAAAATTTATCAAGAAGCCTATTCATTATATTAATAAGTTTCTCAATTAATGCAGCTGAATACGGTGGCGTAAACCCAGATATGGGTAAACCTGGAGAGCCCACTAGAGTTCCTAAAGATAATGAATTCAAAGTTTGTGCAGACCAAAACAATCTGCCTTATTCAAATGATAAAAGTGAAGGATTTGAAAATAAGATTGCTGAAGTTATTGCCAAGGACCTCGGAAAGGAATTAAGTTACCAATTTTGGCCTGACCGATTTGGTTTTTTACGAAATACTTTAAATGCGAAACGTTGTGATGTGGTAATAGGAACTAACACCACATATGACGCGTTGAATACAACAAAACCATATTACCGAGCTGGACATGTTTGGGTATATAGAAAAGATAGTGGTTATGATATAAAAAACTGGGATTCACCGGATCTAAAAAAAGGCATTATTGGTCTAGCTGATAAAAGCCCTGTAACTCAGGCCTTAAGCAGAAATGGCTTAATGGCAAACGCCAAACCATATCGTATACAAAGAGACCTGACTAAATCACCCGGAGAACCCGTTGAAGATGTTGCAAGTGGAAAAATTGATGTAGCAATAATGTGGGGTCCTCTAGGCGGATATTACGCAAAACAATCAGATGTAGAATTAGTTGTTGTTCCAATCCCAGAGTATTCAGAAGGTAATACTAGACTTCAAGGTAAAACTTACTGGAATATTTCTGCCGGTGTTAGACGAGGTGAGGATGATAGGAGGCAAATGGTTGAAGAAGCTATATTTAGGAATCTAGATAAAATCTATGCGATTATGGATGAATATGGAATACCGCATACAGAGCCAATTTTTGTTGATAGATTAGATGGTTATAAAAGACATAAAAAATAGATTTTTTTTAACCAAAAGATGACACATATGAAATAAGAACTGGTAAAATTATTACATGGGAGTTAATTTAATAACAGATAGGAGCAGTAAATGTCAATTAACAAAATAGTCACTTCTGCGTTAGTTGGAGCAGCAATAAGTTTTGCAGGTTTTGCTCAAGCAGAAGTCACATTTAAAAAAACTACAGATGGTACTGAATTTAAAATCACTAATCCAAAAGCTTTCGGTGATACAAAGAAAAAAGATAATGTGAAGACAGCGGCAGAGATAGAGTTTCTTAAGACAGGAAAAAATATTTATGTCGGTGATGCAAAAGCTGAAAAGAGAGGCAAGAAAAGATTTGGATATTGGTCATGTACTCAGTGTCATGGTCCAACAGCTAAAGGTCAAGTTGGCCCTGGTCTCGTAGGCCCTACATTTAAATACCCAAAAGATATTACCAACAAAGGGATGTTTGAAACAGTATGGTATGGAACAAATGGCGGTATGGGCGGTAAAGGATATGGCGTAATGGCACCTGATGACGGCATGACAGTTGATGAGTTACTTAAAACAATTGCTTGGGTTAGAACTAATGGTAGCCAAGGTATTACAGGTAACGAAGAAGTGAAGTAAAAGTTACAACTCTGAAATAAAAAAAATGAACGACTAAGTTATAATTACTTAGTCGTTTTTTTTATGTCTGTAATCATATCAGCAATAAAAAATCCAAAATAAGTTTAAAGAGAGAAATATGGAAAGCAATGAATTACATAAAATTTTAATTGTTGGTGGAGGTGCTGGAGGTCTTGAACTAGCGACTAAACTGGGTGACTCACTTGGTAAAAAGAAAAAAGCAGAAATTACTCTTATTGATGCAAAAAAAACACATATATGGAAACCACTTTTACATGAAATTGCTGCTGGAAGTATTAATCCTGATAAAGATGAACTAGATTATCTTGCCCAAGGTTTTTGGCATGGATTTAAGTTTCGTTTAGGGAGAATGGATAAGTTAGATCGAGAAAAAAAAGAAGTTTCGCTTGAGCCATTTTTTGATGATGAAGGAAACGAAATAATATCAAGGAGAAATTTTAAATACGATACTTTAGTGATGTCTATTGGTAGTACAGTAAATGATTTTTCAGTAAAAGGTGCAGCTGAGTTTTCTATAGCGCTTGATAATCAAAAACAAGCTGAACGCTTTCATACTCGTTTGCATAATGCAATTGTAAAAGCACAAACTCAGAAAACAAAGATTCAACCAGGGCAACTAGAAGTTGTCATTGTTGGTGCTGGCGCTACTGGTGTGGAACTAGCCGCTGAGCTTCACAAGGCAACAAGAGAGATGACCGCCTATGGTCTGGAAAATATTGATCCAGATAAAGATATTAATATCAACTTAATTGAGGCAAGCCCCAGACTTTTACCAGCACTTCCATTAAGAATCAGTCAGGCTGTTGCAGATGAGCTTAAAAAATTAAAAGTTAATCTTTTTTTAGGGGAGCGGGTTACTGAAGTTACAGAAGAGGGAATTAAAACACACAAGGATAGAAAAATTTTATCAAGTCTTGTTGTGTGGGCTGCGGGAATTAAAGCACCAGATTTTTTGAAAAATATCGCAGGTTTAGAAACAAATTATATTAATCAGCTAAAAGTAAAATCAACGTTACAAACCACGTTAGATGATAATATTTTTGCATTTGGCGATTGTGCCTCATGTCCAATATCTCCAGGTGCAATTGAAAATGTCCCACCAAGAGCACAAGCTGCTCATCAACAAGCTTCATTGCTTTATAAAACATTAATAAAAGTAGTGGGTAAAAAAGAAAAGCTTCCTAACTATGTATATAAAGATTATGGATCATTAGTAAACCTTGGCCGATATTCTACTGTTGGAAATTTGATGGGCTCAATCTTGGGTGGAAGTATGTTTATTGAGGGATTAATAGCGAAACTCATGTACCTATCTCTTTATCAAATGCATTTAGTGGCAATTCACGGATTTGCAAGCACACTATTTAGGGTTCTTGGAAAATTATTTAGTCAGAGAACTGAAACAAGAGTAAAGCTTCACTAGAAACAATTAGTTATCTTGAGAGTAATAAATACTTGCGATGACCATGGTCAGCAGCACAAATAATCCGAAGATAAAAACAATTCCATTTATAGGAAGTCCATATTTGACCATAAGCGTATAGGCTCCACTTAGAATTAAAATACCCAGGTTCTCACTGAAATTTTGGGCAGCAATAGAGTGGCCAGAGCCAATTAAAATGTGTCCTCTATGTTGAAGCAATGCATTCAGTGGAACAATAAGCATTCCACTAAAAATACCAATAAACAAAAGTAAAAACGCTGCATATTGCCAGCTAGAGACAAAAATCATGGAACATACAAAACCTCCCATTAAAATCCCAATCGGAAGTACTTTTACTGAATTTTGCATCGTGACATATCGGGCAGCGATAATTGCACCGATTGCAACACCAAAAGCGACAACAGCGGAAAGCTGAGTCGACTTATCAATTTCAAAGTTTAGTGCATAAGCAGCCCAAGCAATAATTACTAATCTCAAAGTTGCTCCAGCACCCCAAAAAAGCGTGGTTATTGCAAGTGAAAGTTGTCCTAGACGATCCTTTGCCAGTTTTGTGAAAGAAAAATAAAAATCTTTAAACAAAAACCATGGATTTTTTGATTTTATTTTATGGTTAATTGGAAGTGTTGGAATATACCGATTAAAGATGGCAGCTAAAAGATACAAAACAGCAATAATTAATATTGCCATTTGAACGTCAAATTTCGCTAACAATCCTCCAACAATCGCACCTAAAATAATTGCTGCTACAGTTAATCCCTCCACCCAACCATTAGCAGCAACTAAATATTCTTTCGGTAACAATTCTGTCAATATGCCATATTTAGCTGGTGAGTATGTTGCTGCACCAATACCAACAATACCATAAGCGTACAAAGGCTCCATTCCAAAAAACATTGCTAGACAACCAAAAAGTTTTATTCCATTTGATAAGAACATAACCTGTCCTTTTGGTCTTGAGTCAGCAAATGCACCAACAAAAGGAGCAAGAACGATGTAAGCTAAAACAAAAAATTGAAGCAAAAGAGGTTGGTGCCATGTAGGGGCATTCATTTCAGCGAGCAACGCTATCGCCGCAAATAACAAAGCGTTATCCGCTAAAGCAGACAAAAATTGTGCACTTAGGTAAGGATAAAATCCTTTTTTAGCATTTGAATTAAAGTGTGTCTGCTGCATAGTCGGCTAACCTCGATCTTTCCCCTCTCATTAATGTAACATGCCCGTTATGTTCCCAGCCCTTAAAACGGTCAACAACATAAGTTAATCCTGAACTTCCCTCAGTGAGATAGGGCGTATCTATTTGAGCAATGTTGCCACAACATACTATTTTAGTCCCTGGACCTGCTCTTGTAACTAATGTTTTCATTTGTTTAGGGGTTAGATTTTGAGCTTCATCTATAATTAAATATTTGTTTAAAAACGTTCTTCCTCTCATAAAATTAAGTGATTTCACTTTTATTCTTGATTTAATTAAATCTTGGGTAGCAGCTCTTCCCCAATCACCTGAACTATCGTCAGATTCATTTAATACATCGAGATTATCCTCAAGTGCACCCATCCAAGGTGTCATTTTTTCTTCTTCAGTTCCAGGTAAAAACCCTATATCATCGCCAACTGAAACTGTCGCTCTTGTCATAATAATTTCTGAATATATTTTTTTGTCTAACGTCTGGACGAGTCCAGCTGCAAGAGCTAAGAGAGTTTTACCAGTACCTGCTTGACCCAAAAGAGAAATAAAATCGATATTAGGATCCATAAGAAGATTAAGCGCAAAATTTTGTTCTTTATTTTTTGCTTTGATGCCCCAAATATTAAATTTTGGCAAGGTAAAGTCTTGCACGATTTGGAGGGTTGCTGAGTTTCCTTTTTTTGATTTAACAATCGCATAAAATGGTTTATCAAAATCATAAAAGACAAATGCATTAATGAAAAAACTTTTGCACAATGGCCCTGTGATTTTATAAAACATTTTTCCTTCTTCTTGCCAAGACTCCATTGCTTTACTATGTTTTTCCCAAAAATTTTCAGGTAACTCATATATTCCTGTATGAAGTAATTCCGCATCAGCCATTACTTTGTCATTAAAATAATCTTGAGCGGGAATTCCTAAAGCACGTGCTTTTATTCGTATATTGAAATCTTTTGAAACTAAAATAACGTCTGTATTTTTTAAATTATTTTTTAAATTAACAACAACACTTAAAATTTGGTTATCTGCTTTTACTCCTGCCAGGATTGGCAAATCATAGCTAATGGTTTCTGTTTGTAAAAATAGATTCCCATCAACATGTGGATTTGTTTTTGATTTCAGAGCACAACCATTTTTAAGATCTGAAGCAGGACCGATAATTTCCTCTAAAAGCCGATGAGTTTGTCTGGCATTTCTGGCCACTTCAGAGCTACCTTTTTTATTATTATCTAGTTCTTCAATCGTAACCATAGGTAGATAAATATCATGTTCCTCAAAACGAAATAGACTCGATGGGTCATGGAGAAGGACATTAGTGTCTAGGACAAAAACTTTTTTGGTATTCTTTATAGCCATTTAAACTTTTTACTTATGAAATTGAGCTTAAAACTTCGTCAGCATGACCAGGTACTTTCAGGCCGCGCCATTCTTTTATAAGGATGCCTTCTGGATCAATTAGAAAGGTACTTCTTTCAATACCCTGAACTTGTTTACCGTACATATTTTTCATTTTTATAACATCAAATAAAGCACATGCGACTTCTTCAGAATCACTTAATAGCTCAAAAGGAAAACTATATTTTTTTTTAAATTTTTCATGTGAATTTATACTATCTCTTGAAATACCAAAAATTTCTACATTCTTTTTTTGAAAATCTCCATACAGGTTTGTGAAATCGATACCTTCATTTGTGCAACCTGGAGTAGAATCTCTTGGATAAAAATATAAAACAACGGTCTTTCCTAAAAAATTGCTTAAAGAAAATTCAGTTCCACCTGTTCCAGGAAGACTAAAATTTGTCACTGATTTATTAATTTCTACTTTACTCATATTTGTCTGACCTTTTAATTTTTTTGAAGTTTAAAAAATGATTAAACATTAACTTGATTATATCCTAGAGATGTTTTCTTAGACTAGACCTTCCATTAATTGAATATTAACAAAATCATCAACCTTAATTGATTTTTGGTTGATATCTAAAACTATTAAGCAATTTGCCTTGCTCATTGAACTAAGAATCGCTGATCCTTGATATGGAGTAGGTTTGACAGATAATTCTCCATTTTTAGAGGTATAAAAACCTCTTTGGAATTCCATTCTTCCGGCTCTTTTTGTAATAGGTGAGATACATTTAGCTTTTAATAATATGGGAAGTTTATAATTATCTTGACCCATTAGATATTTAAGGGCGGGTTGAACTAATTGGTAAAATGTAATCATTGCAGCAACTGGATTTCCAGGCAGACCAAAATAAGGAGTGTTTTTAAATGCGCCATAAGCCATGGGTCTTCCTGGTTTTATGGATAGCTTCCAAAATAATACTTTTCCTATTTTTTTTAAAATATCTTTCATATAATCTGCTTTTCCCACAGAAACTCCTCCTGTAGTAATGATGGCATCAGATAATTTTTCAGCAGCTTTCAATGTTTTTTCTATTATTTTTTTTTCATCAGGAATTATGCCTAAATCAATATATTGAACATTTATTCTTTTTAACATGGATTGAATTGTAAAGTGATTACTATCGTATACTTGTCCAATTTTAATTGAAGATCCAGCTTTTACTACTTCATCGCCTGTTGAAAAAAAAGCAACTCTTAGTTTTTTAAAAACTTTGACTTTGCTAATACCAATAGAAGCAATTAGTCCAACTTCAGCAGGTCTTAAGAATGATCCTTTTTTAAGAACCTCACCATTCTTTTTTATATCCTCTCCTAATTTTCGAATATTTGCTCCTTTTTTTGGAATTTCGTTCACAAAAATAGTATTATTTTCTTGCTTAACAAGCTCGAATGGTAAAACTGTATCTGTGCCTTCAGGAATTTTAGATCCTGTCATTACTTGAGCTGCAAAACCTGGTTTAATTTTTTGTTTTGATAAATTACCAGCTAAAATTGTTGAAGCAATTTTAAGGTTATGATCTTTTTTTAAGGAACTTAAATTAAAGGCAAAACCATCCATCGCTGAATTATTGTAATTAGGAACATTGATTTTAGATATTAAGGTTTCAGCTAAGATTCGATCAAGTGCATCTTCAGTTTTTACATATTCTGTTTTTAAACTTACTTTCAAAAATTGACGTATATATTTTCTTGCTTTATCGATAGTCATTGCATTAGGATCATATTCTGATAAACATCCGGGATCTTTGGCTAAGCTTTCTAAAGAAATTATTTTTTTCATTTTTTTATCAATTTAATTACAAACTCACTAATCTTATCTAAATCATTAAAACTAAATGATGGAATATTATATTTAACATCCTCATCGGAGATAACACCAATTATATTGGCGTCATTCATAAATAATTGAATTTTAGATACTTGTTTCCGAAAAACTTCAATTTTTGGTATTTGCATGTTTTTTAATCCTTCAACCAAAATTATATCTGTGGGTTCATTAATTTGCCTAAGAACATTTTCCAAATTAAAATTTTTTTCTTTACTTTCAGTAATTAAAGCTGCTCGCTCATGATTAAAAATTAAAGTTTGTTTTGCACCCGATTCTCTTATTCTGAAGCTATCTTTTCCTGGCTTATCAATATCAAAATTATGATGTGCATGTTTGATAGCAGAAACCGAATATCCTTTTTTTTTCAGTTTAGGAATAAGCTTTTCAATGACATATGTTTTTCCAGAACCACTGTTTGCTGCACAAATTCCAAGAACAAATGGTTTACTATGCATAATCTTGCCTATATTTTTGTAAATCAGTCATTTTGTTAATATTAATAAATGCATCTTTTTCATTAAAATCAATGGTTTTGAAACTATTTGATCTTATCCATAACTCAAGCTTTCTTTCTCCCGAAGAAATGAAGTCCTTAAGACTATTTAACATCTCTTTATGACAAAGTAAAAAAACAGGTTCTAATTTTCCGTTTGATGATGGAAGTATTATCTTAGGATTTGTTTTTCCGATACAAGTGCTTAATTTTGTCACTAAGTTTTCTGGAAAAAAAGGAGTATCATTTGGACAAAATTGAACCCAGTCATATTTTGATTGACTTAATCCTGAATATATTCCAGCTGCAGGACCTAATTGACCTGGAAGAATATCACCAAACTGAATAGTTTCAGGAAAAATGCTCAGAATTTCATTTGAGTTGATACTCAATTTTTTTACTTGTTTTTTCAATCTATTAAAAACATGTTCAATTAAAGGTTTTTTATTTAACAAAACAAGTGATTTATTTTGTCCCATGCGAGAGGATTTTCCACCAGCTAAAATGACTCCCTCTATCTCTATGTTCAATTATCCACCTGTATGAGACATAAACCTTACAACGGCAGGTTGCGCATCAGCCAAGTCGAAATTGTGAGATTTTGGCTTAATTGACATACTATTTAGTATAGCTTCTTTAAGTGGCTCATCGTTATTTGGAAAAGATCTAATCAGAGGCATTAGATCAATTTTTGTATCATGCCCTAAGCAAAGAAAAAGCTCTCCCTTGCATGAGATTCTTACACGATTACAATTTTCGCAAAAATTATGACTATGGGGAGAAATTAAACCGATTTTTGTTTGTGTGTTTTTAATACTGAAGTATTCTGCAGGCCCACTTGTCGATATATTTGATTTTGATAGTAAATATTTTTCTTTTAATTTTAATAAAATATCATCATTATTAACTGAAGTTGATTTTCTATCATATGCCGTATGACCAAGCGGCATTTCTTCGATAAATGAAATATCAAGATAATATTTAATTGCATAATCAACTAAACTATAAATCTCTTCCTCATTTAGATTTTTCATTAGAACTGTATTTAACTTTATTTTATCAAAACCAACATCTATTGCAGCATGAATACCATCAAGAACTTTTTGTAAGTCACCTGTTCTTGTCAGTTTTTTAAATGTAATGGGATTGAGACTATCTAGACTTATATTTATTCTTTTAACGCCAGCCTTTTTTAGCATCATTGACTTACTCTTAAGTTGGCTTCCATTAGTAGTCAATGTAATTTCATCAAGCGCATCTATTCTTCCTATTGATTTGAATAATTTATCAATATCTTTTCGAACAAGAGGCTCTCCTCCAGTGATCCTGACTTTTTTTACACCTAATTCAGTAAAAACTTTGATCACTCTCTCTATTTCTTCAAGCGAAAGTACAGTTGACCTTGGTAGGAAGGTCATTTTTTCTGACATACAATATACACATCTAAAATCACATCTATCTGTGACTGATACTCTTATGTAATCTATCTTTCTATTGAACTGATCTATAAGTTGCATTGTCACAATATTATATTAAAACTAAAACAATTTTTAGAATTTTATAAAAATTTAAAACTTAAAGTATAATGAGACGGTCAATTTTAAGATTTCCAATAAAAATTTATTAAATGTTAGCTGAAAACAAAATAGAAAAAATTGAGCAGCACTTAAATCTGCTTAAAGACAAACCAGGGGCACTTCTTCCTTTGATGCATGCAATACAAGACGATTTGGGGTACATTCCTGAAGAATCTTATGGGCCTATATCAAAGGCGCTTAGACTTTCAGTAGCAGAGGTTCATGGGTTTGTAACTTTCTATCACCATTTTAGAACGAAACCGGCAGGAAAACATATTTTACAGATATGTAGAGCCGAGTCATGCCAGTCTATGGGGAGTGAAAACATTGAGTCTTATTGTAAAGAAAAACTTGGCATAGACTATCACGAGACCACTAAAGACCAATCAATAACCTTAGAGCCTGTCTATTGTTTAGGTAATTGTGCGTGTTCTCCTGCTGTTATGATTGATGATGAAGTCGTTGGAAGAGTTGATAAAGAAAAAATTGATGAATTGATAGAAGAAGCTAAGAAATGACATCCTACAAGATATATATTCCTAGAGATTCAAGTGCGCTCTCTTTGGGGGCTGAAAAAGTACTTAAGACAATTGAGAGTGAAGCATTAAAACGCGGAATTAAACTCGAAATAATCAGAAATGGTTCTCGTGGTCTGTTTTGGCTTGAAACAATGGTAGAGGTTGAAACTCCAAAAGGAAGAGTTGCTTATGGACCAGTTAATCCTGCTGATGTTTCTTCACTGTTTGATAAAGAATTTTTCTTAGGTAAAAAGCATCCTCTATCTTTAGGAATTACAGAGGAAATCCAATGGTTGAAAAACCAAGAAAGATTAACCTACGCCAGGGTAGGTATTACAGATCCTGTATCTTTAGAAGATTATGAATCTCATGATGGATTTAAAGGTTTAAGAAAAGCCTTAGATCTAAAGTCTCAAGCAATTGTAGATGAGGTGACTGAATCAGGTCTTCGAGGTCGAGGTGGTGCAGCATTTCCAACTGGCATTAAATGGCAAACTGTTTTAAATGCCCCATCAGATAAAAAATATATAGTTTGTAATGCAGATGAGGGAGATTCAGGAACTTTTTCTGACCGAATGATCATGGAAAATGATCCGTTTGTTTTAATCGAGGGAATGATTATTGCTGGTTTAGCTGTGGGTGCTGATCAAGGTTATATATATTTAAGGTCAGAATATCCTCACGCACAAGCCATATTGAATGAGGCTATTGAGATTGCTGAAAATAATGGTTTTTTAGGTAAAAATATTTTAGGCAGTCAATTTACGTTCAATCTTGAAGTTACTAGGGCGGCCGGGGCATATATTTGTGGAGAAGAAACATCATTATTAGAAAGCCTTGAAGGTAAGCGAGGTTTAGTAAGATATAAACCGCCACTTCCAGCAATTGAAGGGTTATATGGTAAACCAACAGTCGTTAATAATGTCATTTCACTAGCTACAATTCCGATTATCTTAGACAAAGGTGCAAAATTTTATGCAGATTTTGGAATGGGCCGGTCTAAAGGAACGCTTCCAATCCAGTTAGCTGGCAATCTCAAACAAACGGGTTTGATTGAAAAGGCTTTTGGAATTACTTTAAGAGAATTGCTTTATGATTTTGGCGGAGGCTCAGCAACAGGAAAGAATATTAAAGCTGTTCAGGTAGGTGGACCATTAGGTGCATTTTTACCAGAACATCAATTTGATACACCGCTTGATTACGAAAAATTTTCTGAAATTAATGCTGTAGTTGGTCATGGTGGTATTGTTGCTTTTGATGATACGATCGATATGTCAAAACTAGCCAGATATTCATTTGAATTTTGTGCGATTGAGTCGTGTGGAAAGTGTACACCTTGTAGGATAGGTTCCACTAGGGGTATGGAAGTGATTGATAAAATTAAAGATGGTGTTGATCAAGAAAAAAATGTGGAAGTACTTAGAGATCTTGGAGAGACGATGGTGCATGGATCATTATGTGCTATGGGCGGAATGACCCCTTTCCCTGTTATTAGTGCTTTAAATTTTTTTCCAAAAGATTTTGGACTTGAAAAAACCGAAACTTAAGCATAAAATCACTACTAAAGTTAATAAAATTAATAACTTAATAAAATTTTTAAACGATTGGAACAAAATTTCAATCATAATTATGCCAAAAGCAAAAAAATATGGATGATTCAAAAGATTTCGGAACGCCTTCAGTAAATTCTGAGAAACTTGTAACCCTAAACATTGACGGTGTTGATGTAACTGTGCCTGAAGGAACATCTTTAATGCGAGCAGCCTCAGTTGCAGGTTTTAGTGTGCCCAAGTTATGTGCAACTGACAGTTTAGAGCCATTCGGCTCATGTCGCCTTTGTTTGGTAGAAATCGAAGGCAAAAGAGGCTATCCTGCTTCTTGTACTACTCCAGTTGCAGATGGCTTAGTAGTATCCACACAATCCCCCAAACTTGCTGAATTAAGAAAAGGTGTTATGGAATTATATATTTCTGACCATCCACTTGACTGTTTAACATGTGCAACAAACGGTGATTGCGAATTACAAGATATGGCAGGCGCTGTTGGCTTAAGAGATGTTCGTTACGGCTACGAAGGAGAAAATCATCTAGATTCTAAAAAAGATGAATCGAATCCATATTTCACTTTCGATCCATCAAAATGTATTGTTTGTTCAAGATGCGTAAGAGCTTGCGAAGAAACTCAAGGTACTTTTGCTTTAACGATTGATGGTCGAGGTTTTGAGTCAAAAGTTTCAGCTGGAAATAAAGACTTTATTGACTCTGAATGTGTTTCTTGTGGTGCATGTGTTCAAGCTTGCCCTACAGCTACATTAATTGAAAAAAGTATCGAAGAACATGGTACACCAGAGAAAGAAGTAACAACGACTTGTGCTTATTGTGGTGTTGGATGCTCCTTTAATGCTGAATTGCAAGGTGATAAAGTGGTCAGAATGACTCCAAATAAAAATGGGGGTGCAAATCATGGACACTCATGTGTGAAAGGAAGGTTTGCCTGGGGATATACCACTCATAAAGATAGAATCACGACCCCAATGATTAGGAAAAGTATCAAAGACCCTTGGCAAAAAGTTTCTTGGGATGAGGCTATAAGTTATGCTGCATCTGAAATAAAGAGAATTCAAAAAAAATATGGTGCTAATTCAGTTGGGGCTATTTCTTCTTCTAGGTGCACAAATGAAGAAGTTTACTTAATGCAAAAAATAGTAAGAGCTAGTTTTGGGAATAATAATATTGATACATGTGCAAGAGTTTGTCATTCACCAACAGGTTATGGCCTTAAACAAACCATTGGGGAATCTGCAGGCACACAAAATTTTGACTCAGTGATGAAATCTGATGTGATTATGATTATAGGTGCAAATCCAACTGATGGGCACCCAGTGTTTGCATCTCAGATGAAAAGAAGATTAAGAGAAGGTGCCAAGTTAATTATTGTCGATCCTAGAGAAATAGATTTAGTTGATAATACGCCTCACATTAAAGCTGATTATCATCTTAAACTTCAACCTGGTACCAATGTGGCTACGATCAACTCCATCGCGCACGTTATTGTTGAAGAGAACTTGGGTGACAGTAAATTTGTAAAAGAACGATGTGAAGATGAGTCATTTAAAATTTGGTTAGATTTTATTAAGGATCCCAAAAATTCTCCCGAATCAATGGAAACTGAGACAGGGATTCCTGCAGACTTATTAAGAAAGGCAGCTAGATTATTTGCAAATGAAAAAAATGGATCTATTTATTATGGCTTAGGCGTCACAGAACATAGCCAAGGTTCAACAATGGTTATGGGTATCGCAAACTTAGCTATGATAACTGGAAATGTAGGTAGAGAGGGTGTTGGGATAAACCCACTAAGAGGTCAAAATAATGTACAAGGTGCATGTGATATGGGGTCATTCCCACATGAACTTCCAGGGTATAGACACGTTTCAGATTTAGCAACCCGCGCTTTATTTGAGTCAGCATGGAATGCTAAAATTTATGAAGAACCCGGACTAAGAATTCCAAATATGCTTGATGAAGCTATATCAGGTAAATTTAAATCTCTTTATTGCGAAGGTGAAGATATAGCGCAATCAGACCCTGACACCCAACATGTTACTCATGCGCTTGAGTCTATGGAATGCGTAATTGTTCAAGACTTGTTTTTAAATGAAACCGCTATGTATGCTCATGTTTTCTTTCCAGGGTCTTCATTTTTAGAGAAGAATGGAACTTTTACTAATGCAGAAAGAAGAATTTCGAGAGTAAGAAAAGTAATGGCTCCGAAAAATGGCTACGAAGATTGGGAAATTACTCAGATGTTATCTAATAAATTGGGATACCCAATGAATTATAAACATGCAAGTGAAATAATGGATGAAGTCGCACAGTTAACACCTACATTCAAAGGTGTGAGTTATGAAAAATTAGATAAACTTGGAAGCATTCAATGGCCATGTAATGATGAGCACCCAGAAGGCACGCCCACAATGCATATAGATGAATTTGTTAGAGGTAAGGGTAAATTCTTTATTACGGAATACGTTCCAACAGCTGAGAAAGTAAATAGTAAATTCCCTTTAATAATGACTACTGGAAGAATTCTGGCTCATTATAATGTTGGCGCGCAAACAAGAAGAACCAAAAATACTGAATGGCACGATGAGGACTTAATTGAAATTCATCCGCATGATGCAGAAGAAAGAGGTATAAATGAAAGAGATTGGGTTGGTATTAATAGTCGATCAGGCGATACTGTCCTCCGAGCTAAAATAACAAATAGAGTTCAACCAGGTGTTGTTTATACAACATTTCATCACCCTGTTTCAGGAGCAAACGTAATTACTACAGATAATTCTGATTGGGCAACAAACTGTCCTGAATTTAAGGTTACAGCTGTGCAGGTAACTAAAGTAACGCAGCCATCAAATTGGCAATCAAAATATCAAAAATTTAGTGAAAAACAAATTGATTTTGTAAAAAATGGTGAGGAAAAAGTTAGTTAAGTTCAAGTGACTAAAGAAAAATTAATTCATTCTAGTCGCTATTTTCAAGCAGTATCAATCCAAAAAAATAATAAATCTGAAACAACTGAGGATATTTTAGCTGAAGAGACACCTGTGGCAATTGTATATAACGGTGTTTCACATGTTGTTATGATGGCAAGTCCATGTGATTTAGAAGATTTTGCAAAAGGCTTTTCTATTACAGAGGGCATCATAGAAAATGTTTCAGATATTTATTCTATCGAGGTGTTAAAAAAAGAGAATGGAATTGAGATTAATGTTGAAATTTCTTCTGAAAAATTCACAAGGCTTAAAGAATTAAGAAGAAATCTAACTGGTAGAACAGGCTGTGGTCTTTGTGGTGCTGAATCTCTTGATCATGTTTTAAAGATACCAAATTTAAAAAAAAATTCATCAACTTTTTTATCGACTAGCATATTAAACGCACTTAAAAATTTCTCAACCGAGCAAGTAATACAGAAAAAAACTGGCGCAACTCATGCTTCTGGATTGTTTGACTCAGACGGTAATTTAATAAAACTTAAGGAGGATGTTGGAAGGCATAACGCACTTGATAAATTAATTGGAGCAGCAAGCAATTTGAATGTTTTGGATAATTATTTTGTTATTACTTCTAGTAGAGCTAGCTATGAGATGGTTCAGAAAATAGCATATATGAATCTAAAGTTATTAGTAGCCATTTCAGCTCCGACAGCACTAGCAACAAGACTCGCAAAAGAACTTGAGATTACTTTAGTAGGGTTTGCGAGGAACAATCGATATAATTGTTATACCCATTCAGAGCGAATAATCGGTTAAAATTACAAAATGGAAATTAAAACCCTTATCAGAATGGCAAATGATATTGGGAGCTTTTTTAAAAGTTACCCAGATCAAGATCAAGCAAAAGAAGACACTGCATCTCATATACATAAGTTTTGGGATCGCAGTATGAGAGTGACAATAAAAAAACATGTAACTGAAACCTCTCTAAAAGAAAGTCAATTAGATCAGTTTGTTTTTGAAGCGATTAATAAGTATCTCAAAGATTGAAATTATTATTTTGTAAGTAAAATATAATATGTCTTATCACGCTCAATTCTTTTACCAGACCAAATTTGACTCCATGACTCATATTCAGAAGGCATTTTTGAGTCTTGGTTAAGTGATAACAATACCATTCTACATTGAACTGCCTTATTCGAATCTATGCCTCTAATACCAGAGTAATAATGAAGTAAGTTTATTTCATTCGGGCTAAAATTATATGTATACAAACAACTTGAGCTCTGAGAAAGATGTTGTTTTACATCCTGAAAAACAGCAGCATAACTTTTTCTATTTTCAATTAATGGGCTTACAAGCATAATAAAAGCAACCCAAACCATTGTAATGCCAATTGCCCAATTTGAAATTGCTGAACGATTTGAGATTTTTATTTTAAAGATAATATAAAGCCAAAATCCAGTAATTAAAAGGGCAAATATA
Organism: Methylobacillus sp.; assembly: GCA_018607785.1. Classification (GTDB taxonomy): domain Bacteria; phylum Pseudomonadota; class Gammaproteobacteria; order Burkholderiales; family Methylophilaceae; genus BACL14. The sequence continues at coordinate 30,209 of JABBAU010000021.1, read as the reverse complement.
AAGCTTAAGAATTCAAATTTAACTTCATAATTTCCTGATAGAAAGTAAATACGATTTGATATTATTTCAGGGAAGCCCACCATAACCGCTAGCCAAAAAAACCAGATAATAAAGCCAAAAAAACCAAATATTAATATCCCAAACCAGTTGAGCGCGCTAGCAGATCCTCTTCTTAATAAATCAATACCCCCTGCCGCAGCAACTGAAAAAGGTAAAAGAAGTGGCATAAGTTTTATTTGATCTTCATTGCCACTAATTGAAAGGGTAATTAAAATTGAAATTGAGAATATCAGTGGTAAATGAATTTTTTTGAGCTTAGTTATGCTATTAAAATTTTTAACTAAAACAAAAATAAAAAGGGGCAGTGAAGGCCAAGTAAACCACAAAATATTTTTTATATAAAAATAAAATTCTGCACTATTCGGTGAGTTAACTTTACTTACCCAAGAAAAAAAAATATCAGGATTGGAATGATATAAAAGATAAACCCAAGGACTAATGATACTTAATGCTACTATTGTTGAAATAAAACAAAATAAATAATAACGCTTATTTCTCCATTGTTTGAAAGCTAGTAATAATAGTGCAGTTAAAAAAATACTTAAAAGGGATAAAATTCCATTAGATAAAAAAATTATTGAAATTCCGAAACCTAAAACTAAACTAGCTCTGAAAGGCCTTCTTTGATATAGAGCAAAACCGTATAACGCTAGCGCAAATCCAAGAAGGGCTGCTACTTCAGGACGAATAGTATGAATATTAAATATAAGCCCAATGGATGCAATAAAAATCAAACCGGCTTGTCTTCCAAAACCGGCGCCCCATAATTCTCTTGTCATTAAGCCAATACTCAACAAAGTTAAGCTTAACCATATAAAATTTGATAATCTAATTGCATCGTGTGGCGAAAGTATTGATGAAAAAATTTTGACAAATGTAGCGCCTATGAAGGGGTATAAAGGAGGATTATTAATTGAATCTTGACTGGCAGCTAAAGGAGCAATGATAGAATTGTTTAAAACAATATCCATGACCATACTTACATTTTCAGATTCCGCAGGAATCCAAGGTGAATTTCCAATAAGTCCGGTAAAGATCCAAATTGCGGAGAGTATTATAAATAAATGTATTTTTGTTTTTTCACCAAGCGTTGAACGTGGTGAAGACATATTACCTTGCCAATCATGATCTAATTCAAATTTCATATTTATAAATTATGACATAAAAAAAAAGGCAGATAACTGCCTTTATAATTGAATCAAATTAAAAGTGATTACATCCCATATTTTTGTTTAAATTTCTCGACACGCCCAGCTGTATCAAGTATTTTCTGTTTACCAGTGTAAAAAGGATGGCATTTAGCACAAACTTCAATGTTTGTATCTTTAGCTATGGTTGACTGGGTCTTAAAACTGTTACCACAGCTACAAGTAACTGTTATTTCTGGGTATTTTGGATGTAAATCTTTTTTCATAGTTTTTAATTTATATCAATAATATTTCGTGTATTTTATAGAAAAGTATATAAAAATCAATATTTAATTGATTTCTTAACTTCTTCGCATACTATCAAAAAAATCTGAGTTATTTTTGGTTGAACGCACTTTGTCTAAGAGAAATTCCATCGCTTCAAGATCATCCATAGGGTAAAGTAATTTTCTTAAAACCCAAATCTTTTGAAGAACATCTGAAGGAATAAGTAACTCCTCCCTTCGGGTACTTGATTTATTGACATTGATTGCTGGATATATTCTTTTCTCTGCCATTTTTCTTTCAAGGTGAATTTCCATATTACCAGTACCTTTAAATTCTTCATAAATTACATCATCCATTCTTGAGCCAGTTTCAACAAGTGCTGTAGCAAGAATTGTAAGTGATCCGCCTTCCTCAACATTTCTAGCTGCACCAAAAAAACGTTTTGGTTTTTGAAGTGCATTTGCATCAACACCACCAGTTAAAACTTTTCCAGATGAGGGAATCACTGTATTGTAGGCTCTTGCGAGTCTTGTAATTGAATCTAGAAGAATAACAACATCTTTTTTATGTTCAACTAATCTTTTAGCTTTTTCTAAAACCATATCTGCAACTTGAACATGTCTTGTGGCTGGTTCATCAAATGTTGAGGCTACAACCTCACCTTTAACAGACCTAGACATTTCAGTAACTTCTTCTGGTCTTTCATCTATAAGCAGGACAATAAGAGATACATCAGAATGATTAGCAGTAATTGCATGCGCAATATTTTGCAACATAACGGTCTTACCACTTTTTGGACTTGCCACAATCAATCCTCTTTGACCTTTTCCGATAGGTGCAACCATGTCAATGACTCGACTGGTATTGTTTTCCTCAACATTAGAATCTCTTTCCAATACAAGAGGTTTTGTTGGGTGAATAGGGGTTAGGTTTTCAAATAGGATTTTGTTTTTTGTATTTTCAGGAGCATCGTTATTTACTTTATCAACTTTTACAAGCGCAAAATAACGTTCACTATCTTTTGGTGTTCTAATTTCACCAGCAATAGTATCCCCTGTATGAAGATTAAATCTTCTTATTTGTGAAGGTGAGACATATATATCTGCTGGTCCAGCAAGATATGAAGAATCAGGAGATCTTAAAAAGCCAAAACCATCCTGTAAAACCTCTAAAGTTCCATCACCAATTAATTTATCACCATTTTTTGCTTTATTTTTTAATATTGCAAAAATAAGATCTTGCTTACGCATTCTTCCTGCATTTTCAATCTTGTCAGAATTAGCTAAATCAACTAATTCAGTTACAGGTAGATGTTTAAGATCAGATAAATGCATATTTTTTATATGGTACTGTCAATGAAAGCGGTTAATTGAGATTTTGATAAAGCCCCTTTTTTATCAGCTTCAAAATTCCCATCTTTAAAAATTATTAAGGTTGGTATTGCTCGGACTGCAAATTGAGCAGCAATTTTTTGATTTTCATCGATATTAATTTTTGCTACGGTTAATTTACCTTCATATTCTTTTGAAATGTCATCAAGTATTGGCGCTATTGCTTTACAAGGGCCACACCATTCAGCCCAAAAATCTACAAGAACGGGAACTTTCGCTTGAAGAACTTTTTCTTCAAACTGATCGTCTGTGACGTGAATTATATTACTCATATTTTTAATGATTTTTTTTAATTTGATTTTGATTTAATTAATAGAAGACTCTCTATAATGCACATGATAATTGAATCTTAAAGGTTTATCAATAACTAATTTGTCTCATTAATATTTTTTATTTTTGTCTTCATTATTTGATTTAAATGAATTGTTAATATCAAATAAAGGAATAACTTTTTTTACACCTCTTGAGGATCGAGCAACTGCTATAGCACTATCAGCCTCTTGTTGATTTAAAATTCCCATCAAATAAACAACACTTTCTTCAGTGAATACTTTAAGGTGGATTACTGACAAAGAATGATCTTCATTTTCATTCGCAAAAACTCTTGATATGACATTGCTTGTTATAGCAGTATCATTAGCAATGCCTCTAATTGTATTTTCTGGACCAACAATCATATAATTTTCAGCTTTTTTTACACTCTCCATGTTACTTACTGTGTTAACTATCTTATCAATGATTTCTTGGTTTGGTGCTTGCCCGGTAATAAGCACTACTTGATTATAGCTAACAAAATTTGCCCTAAATTCTCCCTCAATGTCCTGCGTTTTCAAAACTGTTTGCCATTCAAGTTTTTCATCTGTAATTTGAGACTCTGTCGTTCTTCTATCTGCATAGGATGTTGGCCCACCCAAAACTCCAACAGCGCATCCAGATAATAAAATAGTTATAGATAAGAAAAATGAAATGAAAAAATAATTAGATTTAGATTGCATAAAATAAATTATATACTTGTTATATAAATTCTATATTAATTTAATTAAAAAATCATACATAAGATTATTTTCATGAATTCAGCTCTTTACATTGTTGGTACACCGATTGGGAATTTAGACGATATCACTTCTAGGGCTTTAAAAATTTTAAATACTGTAGATATTATTGCTTGCGAAGATACGAGACATTCAAAACATTTACTTTCAAAATTTTCAATAAATAAAAAACTCATATCTTTGCATCAGCATAACGAAAAAAATAAAAGTGAATTTCTAATAAAAGAAATTCAAAATGGTAAAACGATCGCATATGTTTCTGACGCGGGAACTCCTGGCATTAGTGACCCAGGTGCTTATTTAGTCAACAAAGCTTTAGATGCAAAAATTAACGTAGTACCAATACCTGGAGCTTCAGCAATTACGACCGCATTTTCAGTTGCTGGCATTATTTCAACTCAATTTAATTTCTATGGATTTTTACCTAATACGGACAGCAAAAGTAAAAAAGTTATTGAACAATTTTACAAAAGCCAAATTACAACTATTTTTTTTGTATCTCCCCATCGGGTGTTAAAAATATTAGAATTTTTAAACGAAATTTATGGGTCAGATCAAGAAATATTTATTGGACGAGAACTCACAAAGTTATACGAAACTATTTACAAAGAAAGGCTGCAAGATTTACTAATTAAATTTAAAGATGAAAAAAATAATCTTAAAGGTGAGTTTGTTATTATTATAGAAGGCAGAAATGAAGAAGAGAAAAGTTCATGTAATCTTGAAATAGAAAATGCGCTTAGAGTTATGCTTAAAGAATTGAGTTTAAATCAGTCTGTAAAGCTTATATCAAATATTTATAAGATTAAAAAAAATGAAATATATAATTTGGCATTAGGTATAAAAAATAATGATAAATGAATTAATTTTTCCAAAACCTGACGATATGCATCTTCATCTAAGAGAGGATGAACTATTAAAAGTTGTTAGTAAGCATTCTGCTGCTCAATTTGGAAGAGCAATTATTATGCCAAATCTTCAAAATCCTATAATCAATTCAGAGTTAGCACATAAATACTATGATGAAGTAAAAAATCATACTAAAGTTCATGATTTTGAACCTTTAATGACTATTTATTTTAATGAAAAATTAACATTAGAGGAATTGAAAAGAATTCAAATTTCGTCAAAGATAATAGGTATAAAGCTGTACCCAAAGGGTGTGACAACTAATTCCAACAAAGGAATAGATTCTTTCAACTCAGGTTATAAAATTTTTGAAATGATGGAGAAATTAGATATTCCTCTTTTAATTCATGGAGAGGTTAATGATCCAAATATAGATATATTTGATAGAGAAAAAATATTTATTGAGAAAAATTTAATTAATGCTCATAAAGAATTTCCAGATCTTAGAATTGTTCTGGAACATATCTCAACAAAAGAATCGACAGAGTTTGTGAAGGAGACAAGTAATAATATTGCGGCAACAATTACACCGCAACACCTTCTTTATAATAGAAACGAGTTATTTGCAGGAGGTTTGAAGCCACATGCATTTTGCTTACCTGTTTTAAAAAGAGAAGAACATAGAGTGGCGGTTTTAGGTGCAGCAATTTCAGGAAATCCAAAATTTTTTCTAGGTACCGATAGTGCTCCGCACAAAAAATCAGAAAAGGAGAGTAGCTGCGGATGTGCAGGAATTTACTCCGCATTAAATGCCATGGAGATTTATGCGGAAATTTTTGATAGAAATAACGCTATTGAAAAATTAGAAAATTTTAGTAGTAAGTTTGGTGCTGATTTCTATAGACTAAGCCAAAACAAAAATAAAATAAAATTAGTAAGGAGTTCAAATAAAGTCCCAAATTCTATAAAGATTGATAATGGCGAAGTAATCCCCTTGCTGGCTGGACAAGAAATTAATTGGAATTGTTCTGCAGTTTAATATTAATTTAAATGATAAAATACTAAATAAGTTGACCAGACAGTCACTACATTTTATGTAGAGGAAAGTCCGGGCTCCCAGAGCAGAGTGATGGCTAACAGCCATACATCGTGAGATGAGGAATAGGGCCACAGAGACGAGCGTATTTAGTTACGGTGAAACGCGGTAACCTCCACCCGGAGCAAGGCCAAATAGGATGACATTAGCACGGCTCGTGTTGTCATCGGGTAGGCTGCTTGAGCATATGAGCAATTATATGCCTAGATGAATGACTGTCCAAGACAGAACCCGGCTTATAGGTCAACTTACCTTCTTCTTATAAATCATTGTTATATATAGATTTAAAATTAAAAAGCGCTTGCATTGCGCTTTTTTTTTACCTATAGTGTCTTTGTTAGGGAAAAAGTGGTAATTTGTGGGAAATTGCTTAGTAAGGCTAAGGGTATTAAGTAATTTCCCATCTTTTTCTCAAGAAAAGAGGCACTGTTTATGTATAGAGGCGCAACACGTTTAAGCTTAGATGGTAAGAATAGAATTTCGATTCCAACAAAGTATCGTGAAAAAATTCTAATCGAATCATCTGGCGCTCTTGTTCTCACAGCTCATATTTATAAATGTTTACTGTTATATCCTCAGTTTGCATGGGAGCCTATCCAAGAAAAGATAATGAATTTATCGAGTTTTGAAAAAAAATCTAGTGGTCTTCAAAGATTACTTGTAGGTTTTGCTGAAGATATAACCCTTGATAATGCAAATCGACTATTAATACCATCAGAATTAAAAAATTATGCGGAAATAGATAAAAATTTAATTTTTATTGGCCAAGGAAGTCATTTTGAACTTTGGAATTGTGATAACTACTATGAAAATTTAAGTCAAATAAATATTAATGAAGGAAATGAATTTCCTGAAGAACTAAAGGGTTTTTCATTGTGAGTAAACATATTCCAGTAATGTTGTATGAAGCAATTAACGCCTTAAATATTGTTCCAAATGGTTTTTATATAGATTGTACTTTTGGAAGAGGTGGACATTCAAAAGAAATATTAAAAAGACTTAATGAAGAAGGCAAATTACTCGCATTAGATAAAGATCTAGAGGCTGTTAAAGAAGGTAAAAAAATTCAAGATAACCGCTTTGAGATTGAGCATGCTTCATTTAAAAATCTAAAAGAAATCTTTAAAAAAAAAATTTACAAAATCCCAATGGGATCCTTATGGACTTAGGAATTTCATCACCTCAAATCGATAAAGCAGACCGTGGATTTAGTTTTCAATTAGATTCACTGCTAGATATGCGAATGAATCAAAAGCAGAAATTAACAGCTGCAGATATTGTTAATGGATATGAGTATGATGATTTAGTAAAGCTTTTATATGAGTATGGAGAGGAGAAATTTGCAAAAAAGATTGTAAAAGCAATTATTAAATATCGACAAGAAAAGGGAAAAATATCAAGAACAATAGAGCTGGCTGACTTAATTAATCAAGCTATTCCTAAGTTTGACTCAACTAAAAACCCAGCAACAAAAACATTTCAAGCGTTAAGAATAAAAGTAAATGAAGAGCTTGAAGAAATACGAGAAATTTTACCGGCGGCATTTGAAATTTTAAAAATGAATGGAAGGCTTGCTGTAATCAGTTTTCATTCTCTTGAAGATAGAATTATCAAAAACTTTTTTAAAGAAAAGTTAAATACAGATAGAGTATCAAAAAAAATTCCAATTCTTCATAAGAACATCCAATCAGCTCCAATTAAGATTATCAAAAAAATGGAAAAACCTTCTAAGGATGAAATATCAAAAAATATTAGAGCAAGAAGCGCAAAACTTCGTGTGATGGAAAAGATTTCGGAGGGAAGGTGAAGTTGAACTTAATACTTTTCTCTTTATTGATTATATTTGCTCTAGTAAAAATTAACGCACACCATCTTTATCGTGTAAATCATCATGCCCTTGAGATTGAAAAACAAAAAACTATTGAGTTAAAAGATGAACAGAATCAACTTTTAATAGAGGAATCCTCCAAGTCAGGTAATGGAAGAATTTCAGAGTATGCGAGAAATAAATTAAAAATGAATCCACCAGAAAAAAAACAAAAAAAACTGATTAAATGAGATCTAAAATTAAAAAAAATCACGAGTTTTTTGAGTTATCAAAATTTAGAAGGAGATTTACTCTTCTTGTCCTTTTAACATTATTTTGTATTTTATTTTCAAGGGCTTTCTTTTTACAAGGAATGCAAAAAGATTTTTTACAACAAGAGGGATTTGAAAGAAGTAATCGTAATATAGAACTTTATGCATACAGAGGTAAAATTTATGATAGAAATAATCAAATATTAGCTGCGAGTGAGACTGTCAGAAGTATCACCCTCGAACCTAATCGAGTTGAATTTAAAAAAGGGGATAAAAAGAAATTAGCAAATCTCTTAGAAATGAAAATACAGACTTTAAACAAAAAATTAAAGATTAAAAGAAATCATATTTATCTAAAAAGAAAGGTAGATCCAAAAATTGCTTCTAAAATTTTGGCTTTGAAAATTCCAGGAATTAGTTCTGAAAAAGACTATAGGCGTACCTATCCAGATCAGGAAATATCTGCACATGTAGTTGGTTATGCTGGAAATGATGGAAATGGACTTGAAGGAGTTGAATATAAAAAAAATGATTTATTGTCAGGAACACATGGTTATAAAAAGATATTAATTGATGCAAGAAGAAGAGTAGTAGAAAATCTTAGCGAAGTTAACGTCCCAATTGATGGAAAAGATGTTCATTTAACCATTGATAAGCGTTTACAACATATTGCTTTTCAGTCGCTTAAGAAAACAATTGATGACTCTGAAGCAATTTCTGGATCTGCAATTCTTATTGATTCTAAAACAGGTGAAATTCTAACAATGGTTAATTATCCATCCTATAATCCCAATAAAAGGATGAGAAAAAGAACGTTTGTAAGAAATAGAGTGGTAACTGATATGTTTGAACCCGGATCAACAATGAAGCCTATTAGCATAGCAGCTGCTTTAGAAAAAAAGGTGGTAAATGTTAATACAAAAATTGATACAGGCAATGGGTTTTATAAAGTAGGTAGAACCCTAGTGACAGATACAAAACCCCACGGAATAATCACAGTCAAAGAAATACTTCAAACATCATCAAATATTGGTGTAACCAAAATTGCTGAAAAATTAAGCAAAAAAGAATTATGGCAAACCTATTCAAATTTTGGTATTGGTAATTTGACGGGTCTAAACTTTCCCGGAGAGTCTAAAGGAATTATTCGCGATTATAAAAAATGGAGAGACAGAGATCACTATAGTGTCAGTTATGGTTATTCAGTAAGCACAACAATCGCACAGCTCGCTAGAGCCTATACTCCTTTTGCAAACAAAGGTGAAATAAAAAATTTAAGATTATTTAAAAATGACCCAATAAAAATTGGTCAACGTGTTATGTCTATAGAGACTACAAAAGCTGTTTTAAAAATGATGGAATCAGTCACAAAAGAGGGAGGCACGGCAACTCAGGCAGCAATTCCGGGTTACAGAGTCGCAGGTAAAACAGGCACTTCTAGACAATTTATTGAAGGTAAAGGGTACGGTGCGCCTGGAGAAAGAAAATATAACGCTTCATTTGTCGGCATTGCGCCAATCTCAAACCCAAAATTTATAATGGCTATTGTAATAGAAGATCCAACAAAAGGATCAAACTATGGGGGTGTTGTAGCAGGGCCAGTTTTTAGAAAGGTAGTAGCAGAAGCGTTAAAAATTTATTCTATCCCACAAGATGGCATTGAAATATTAGATCGAGCCGATGAAGATGAAAAAAAAGAGATATGAAAAATGATTTAGAAATTTTTTTAAAGAAATTTGATAATTTATCTTTAAATTCAAAACAAATTTCTAAAAATACAGTTTTTATTGCTTACCCAGGCAATAAACATGATGGAAGAGAATTTATCCAAGAAGCCATTGAAAATGGAGCAGCAGGAATCATATTTGAATCAAAAAATTTTAAAAAAAATTTAAATTTAAGTATTCCAAATATCTCAATTAGTGATTTGAGAAATAAACTTGCAGCTATTTCGTCTCAATTTTATGAGTATCCATCAAAAAAAATATCAATTATTGGAATTACAGGAACCAATGGGAAAACAACATCTGCATATTGGTTATCACAATGTTTAAATCACCTAAAAATTAAAACAGCATTTATAGGAACATTAGGTTATGGAGATTTGAAAAAATTAAAAAAATCTCAAAATACTACACCAAGTGCAATAGATCTTCAGCGTTCAATAAAAGAGATATACAAAAAAAAATATAAATATGTAGCAATGGAAGTCTCCTCACATGGAATTAAAGAACAAAGAATAAATAATATCGAATTTAAACAAAGGTTATTTACAAACTTATCAAGAGACCATCTTGATTATCACAAAACAATGAGCGAGTATGCTGAAGTAAAAAAAAAATTTATGCTATCGGAAAAAAATGGAAATATTATAGTTAATATTGATGATAAAGTTGGCCAGTCTATTTTTAATAACTCAGTTTTACCTGATAATAAAAAAGTAAGTTTTTCAATTTATAAAAAATCAAAAATTCAAGCGACAAATATAAGCCAAAAACATAATAATTTAAACTTCGATTTAAATTATTATGGTAAATCCTTCCCAGTAAGGTTGAAATTAATAGGTATATTTAATATTTACAATGTTTTAGGCGTAATAGGTTGTTTAAGCACAATGGGTTTCGAGGTTAATCAAATAATTAATAGTTTAAAAAAAATAAAGCAAGTCCCAGGTAGAACGGAATTCATAAAAAAAAGTAAAGATCTACCTTCTGTGATGATAGATTATGCTCATACTGCGGATGCATTAGAAAATATCTTAAAAAGTATAAAAATTAATTCATTTAAAAAAATAATATTAGTTTTTGGTTGTGGTGGAGATAGAGATAAAGGTAAGAGAAAGGAAATGGCTAAAATTGCAGAGGAATATGCTGACCATTCATTAATCACATCCGATAATTCTAGAAATGAAAATCCAAAAGATATTATTGAGGACATCAGTAAACATTTTGATCAAGAACCGATTAAAATTATTGATAGAAAAGAGGCTATTTGTGAGGCAATTAAAATGGCCGATAAAGGAGACCTTGTTGTTATTGCAGGTAAGGGGCATGAGGAGTATCAAGAAATAGGAAATAAAAAGATTTATTTTTCAGATAAAAAAGTGGTTGATGATTTTATTAAAAAAGGGGTTAAAAATTAATTTTTCAATAAAAGATATTTACCAAGCAACCTCGGGGGGGAATCCTGTAGATAATGATTTTCTAAATAGAAAATTTAACAAAATAAAAATTAACTCTCAAAAAATAAAAAAAGATGACTTATTTATAGCAATTAAAGGTTTAAATTTTGACGGACATGATTTTATCGATGAAGCATTTACAAATGGTGCAGTTGCTGCGTTAATCTCTGATAAAAAAAGAGTTTCTAGCAACACAATTTTAGTAAATGATACAAAAAAATCATTAGGAGATATTGCAACTTTAATTTTAAAAAAAACTAGTCCGTTCATTACAGCCATTACTGGAAGTAACGGTAAAACAACAACAAAAGAGATAATTAACTCAATATTAGTTTCAAATTTTGGCCAAAACAAAACTCTAGCCACTCAGGGTAATTTTAATAATGATATAGGGCTTCCTTTAACAATTTTTAATCTCAATAAAACTCATACACACCTAACATTAGAAATGGGAATGAATCATGCAAATGAAATAGATTATTTAGCAAAAATAGCGCCCCCAAACATAGCAGTAATAACAAATATTGGTGAAGCACATATTGAAAATTTTAAGAGTAGAGAAGCAATAGCAACAGAAAAAAAGGATATATTAATTAATCTTAAAAAAAATGGAGCGGCAATTCTTCCAAAAGATAGTGATTTTTTTAATTTTTTAGCAAAAGATTTAAAAAATATAAAAATATTATCTTTTGGGATGAATAAAGAAGCTGACATCACATGTAAAATTCTTGATAAAGGAAAAGTTCTGATAAAAGCACCTCATTATAATTTTGAAATTAAATCTAAATTATTGGGGCACGATAATATTTCAAATATTTTAGCTGCAGTAGCTTGTGCAAATATTTTAAATATTCATCCTATGAAAATTAAAGAAGGTATAGAAAAACTTAATCCACCACCGGGTCGACTCGAATTAAAAGAAGGTATAAAAAATACAACCATAATAGATGATACATATAATGCTAATCCGTCATCTTTTCAGTTAGCCATCGATGTTCTTAATGAGTTTGAAGGAAAAAAAATTTTAGTAATTGGGGACATGGCTGAGCTAGGAGAAAATTCATTAAATTATCATCAAGACCTAGCTAGAAGTATTAAAGAGGCTAAAATAGATATATGTTTAGGTATAGGACAGTATTCAAGAGAACTTATTAAATTGCTTGGAGAAGGAGATTCTTGGTTTAAAAGTAAGGAATTACTAGTAAAGTATTTATATACCTGCATGAAAAATTCTACTATCTTAGTAAAGGGGTCAAGATCAATGAAGATGGAAGAAGTTGTTAAAAAATTAATTAAAATAGTTGAATAATTAAATTATGTTATACGAATTCTTTAAATGGTTATCAATTGATTACTCGATGTTTAATGTTTTCAATTACCTTTCACTTCGCGCCGTTTTAGCTGTAATTACAGCATTATCAATTTCTTTTTTATTTGGTGGTTGGTATATTAAGAAATTAGGAGAATATAGTTTTGGCCAATATGTAAGAGCAAATGGACCCATTACACATATAGAAAAAATGGGAACGCCCACGATGGGGGGAGGATTAATTTTAATATCAATTCTATTATCAACATTACTTTGGTCGGATCTTACAAACAAATACATATGGCTAATGATTTATGTTACGACAGCATTTGGTTTGATAGGTCTTGTTGATGATTACAGTAAAATAAAACATAAAAATTCTGATGGAATGTCTGCTTTAACTAAATATGCGCTCCAATCAGTCGTGGCAATCAGTATAGCAATATATCTTTTCTTAAATGCAAATACCGTGCAAGAGACTTCCCTTTTGATTCCTTTTTTTAAAGATTTGAGTTTACCTTTAGGTTTTATAGGATTTACAATTTTGACATATTTAGTAGTTGTAGGAAGCAGTAATGCGGTAAATTTAACAGATGGATTAGATGGGTTAGCAATTATGCCAGCTGTAATGATTATTAGTGCTCTTGGTATTTTTGCCTATTTAGGCGGTAATGTAATTTTCTCTAATTATCTGGATATACCTTATATCAATGGTGCTGGCGAATTGGTTATTTATTGTGCAGCGCTTGCTGGAGCAGGGCTTGGTTTTCTCTGGTTCAATGCATATCCGGCAGAAGTTTTCATGGGCGACCTTGGTTCTCTTTCAATAGGGGCTGCAATGGGAACAATAGCAGTAATTGTTAGACAAGAAATGATTTTATTAATAATGGCAGGTGTTTTTGTCATTGAGACAGTTTCTGTCATGCTTCAAGTTGCTTATTTTAGATACACAAAGAAAAAATATGGCAAAGGAAGAAGAATTTTTTTGATGGCTCCATTACATCATCATTTCGAAAAAAAGGGATGGAAAGAAACTCAAGTTGTTGTTAGATTTTGGATTATAACGATGATGCTTGTTTTAATTGGTTTAGCGAGCCTGAAGATTCGTTGATGAAGGAAAATTTTTTTTTAAATACTTGTTCTTTTAAAAATAATAATATTCTTATTGTAGGTCTTGGTAAATCAGGTATTGCATGCGTAAATTATTTATCAAAACAAATAGAATATAAAAAAAAATTGTTTAAAATAAGCGTCTACGATAAAAAAAAATCAATAAAAGAGCAAAAAGATTTATTAAAAAAATTTGATATTGAAAATTTTTTTACATCTGATTTAAAAAAAGAAATTTTAACTGGTAGATCTCATATTTTTTTGAGCCCAGGTGTAAATCCAACTGAAGTAAACAAATTCAATCTCCCTTTAAAAATTATTAATGATATTTCACTATTCCAAGAACATTTAGCAGACAATTCTAATGACCTGAAAGTGATTGGAGTTACTGGAACAAACGGAAAAACAACTACCTGCTTATTTTTAGAACATCTATTACTAAAGGCAGGATACAAAGCTAAGGCAGTTGGAAATCTTGGATATTCACCACTATCTTTAGTTGATAAATTGAAAGAATTAGACGTATTAGTTATTGAAATATCAAGCTTTCAATTAAATCCTTTTAAAAAAAATGGGCTACCTGGAAAAAAAATTGATATTGGAGTTTTTTTGAATTTTACAGAAGATCATTTAGATGTTCATGAAGATATGGAGGATTACTTACAATCAAAAATTGCATTGTTAAAGTCAAGTAAACGAAAAGTAATCAATAATAAAATTCTTAAATATTTACCAAACAAATTTAAAGATATCACATTTAATCATAGTAATAAAAAGAATACTGAGCAATTAGAATTAGAAAATTTATCAAGTGATGGCTATATTATTAAGGCCTTACCAAACAATAAATTTATAATGATTAGTAAAGGTTTTGAGATAAATATTGATACAAATAAATTAATGGGTGAGCATAACGTTTTAAACATCGCTGCCGCTTTTGCTGCATTTAGAATTTTAAACTTAACATTCACAGACTATCAAGATGTGGTGAGAAGTTTTAGAGGCCTCCCGCATCGAATTGAGTGGGTGAGAGAGATCAATAACATAAATTTTTATAATGACTCCAAAGCAACAAACGTTGCATCAACAGTTGCTGCATTGGAGGTCTTTAGAAGTAAGAATGTATTTCTAATTGCGGGAGGGGATAGTAAAAAATTGCCTTTGGCCCCATTAAAAAAATATCTAACAAAAAATGTATCTCATCTATTTTTAATTGGACAAGATGCGTTAAAAATACAAAATTTTTTTAAAAATCTAGATATGCTTAAAATTTTTATGTGTGATGACTTGGCAAATGCTGTGAACGAAGCTTTTAATCTTGCTAAATCTGGAGATATAATTTTGTTATCGCCTTCATGTTCGAGTCATGATGTTTACAAAAATTTTATTGAGCGTGGCGAACATTTCAAAGAAGTAGTTCACGCTTTAAAAAAATGAAAATTTTCTCAGCACAGACAAATTATAATTTACCAATTTACGATTATCATTTGGTTTGGGCCACACTTATTCTCTTAGGTTCGGGTCTTGTAATGGTATATTCTTCATCAATTGATATCGCTGCAAGTAGCAAGGCATTAAATTTTAATAGTTACCATTACTTACTAAGGCAATCAATATATATATTGATAGGTTTTATATTTGGATATATTGCTTTTTTAGTACCTTTATATTTTTGGCAGAAAATAGCTCCAATTTTATTTATATTTGGCTTAATTTTGTTGGTTTTAGTTCTTGTGCCCGGTATTGGTAAGGAAGTCAATGGAAGCAGAAGATGGATTTCTTTGGTAATTATTAATTTTCAACCTTCAGAACTTGTTAAGCTTTTTACTATCATGTATGCCTCGGATTATGTTTTAAGAAAATCGAAGCAAATGAGAACAATCGTAAAAGGTTTTTTACCAATGTTAGGGATAATTGTACTGACTGGTTTTCTACTTCTTTTAGAGCCCGACTTTGGTGCTTTTACAGTAATAACTGTAATTGCAATGGGTCTTTTATTTTTAGGGGGGCTTACATATAAAATATTTTTTAGTTTATTGTTTTTTGCTCCAATTAGTATTTATTACCTTATTACATTGCAGCCTTACCGGCTTGAAAGAATTATTGGATTTTTGGATCCATGGGAGGATCCTCTCGGAAGAAGTTACCAATTAACACATTCACTAATGGCATTTGGTAGAGGAGAATTTTTTGGCTCTGGATTAGGTGCAAGCGTTGAAAAATTACAATATTTGCCTGAGGCTCATACCGACTTCATATTAGCAGTGATAGGTGAAGAGTTTGGTTTACTGGGAGTCTCGATAATAATTATTTTATTTGCATTTATTGTTGTAAGGATGTTTGGAATTGCAAAAGAGTCGATACAAAATAAAAAACCTTTCTCAGCACTGATGTCGCAAGGTATTGGTTTATGGTTTGGTATACAGGGCATAATAAATATGGGAGTAAATTTAGGCCTTTTTCCGACGAAAGGTTTAACACTTCCTCTTCTATCATTTGGTGGAACCAGTATTTTGATTAATATGATTGCAATTGCAATTGTTTTGAAAATTGATTTTGAGAATAGAAGAAACATGCGGGGACAATTTTATTAAAAATATAAATATTTCAATTGCTGCAGCTGGAACGGGAGGACATATAAACCCAGGGATTGCTGTTGCTGAAAGCCTACAAAAAAAAGGATACACAATTTTATGGCTTGGAACACCAAAAGGAATGGAAAATAGACTTGTAGACAAAAAAAAATATAAATTCTCCCCCTTGTCGATTTCTGGTTTAAGGAAAAAAGGCTTTTTTAGAAAGATTTTTATGCCTTTTATGTTAACAATTTCAACATTTCAAGCAATAAAAGCCCTGCGGCTTTCAAAGACAAAAATATTGATTGTAATGGGCGGGTATGTATCTTTTCCTGCGGCATTAGCTGCTAAAATTTTAAATATAAGACTTATCGTGCATGAACAAAATTCAATACCCGGTTTCACAAATAAAATTTTATCTCATATTTCTAATTATAATTTTTCAGCTTTTACAAATAATATAAAAAATGCACGTGTTGTGGGTAACCCTATTCGAAATGAGATAAGAAAAGTAACAAATCCAAAAAAAAGATTTCTAAACAGAAGGGGTCCACTGAGAATTTTAGTTTTTGGAGGAAGTTTGGGAGCAAATTTTTTTAATCATAATCTCCCATCTATCTTAGAAAAGATAAATAAAAAAAATAAATTATCAGTAATTCATCAATCAGGAGAAAATATGTTTGATTTTCTTGTTCAAAACTATAAAGAAAAAAATATTAAGGCTGAAGTTAAAAAATATATATTTGATATGGATAAGAAATATGATTGGGCAGATATAGTGATAGCTAGATCTGGAGCTCTAACGGTTTCAGAATTGATTCAATCAGGAACAGCTAGTATTCTCATTCCATTTCCTGCTGCCGTTGATGATCATCAATACTTTAACGCTAAAATTCTTGAGGAGAAAGACGCTGCGTATATCATTAGGCAAAGAGATTTAAATAAAAAATTACCAATTTATTTAGCTAAGCTAGATAGAAAAAAATGCAAAAAAATGGCAATTAATGCTAAAAGTCTCCATAAACTTGATCCTTGTAAAGAAATTTTTAAATTATGTGAATCACTGATTAAATGAAAAATAAAATAAAAAAAATACACTTCATAGGAATCGGCGGCTCAGGTATGAGTGGCATAGCAGAGGTAATGAAAACATTAGGCTTCATAGTTAGTGGATCAGATACAGCAAATTCTGACACAATAGATTCACTTAAAAAGTTAGGCATAAAAATTTATTCTGAGCATAATAAAAATAATTTAAAAGGGATTGATACGATTGTTTTTTCTAATGCAATTTCAAGAAAAAATCCAGAGATAGTTGAAGCAAAAAAAACCAAAATACCTTTAATTTCACGAGCTGAAATGTTATCGGAACTGATGCGCTTTAAAAGAGGTATCGCGGTTGCCGGAACACATGGTAAAACTACTACAACAAGCTTAATAGCATCGATCTTAACTGAAGCTAAAATTGACCCTACCTATGTAATTGGTGGTAGATTAAACTCAATGCTTAAGAATGCTAAATTGGGTAAGAGTGATGTGATTGTAGTGGAAGCGGATGAATCAGATGCATCTTTTCTGCATTTAAATCCAATCAATGTGGTAGTTACAAATATCGATAAGGATCATCTTGAGAATTACCAAGGAGACTTTGAAAGAATAAAACAAACATTTATTGATTTTATTCATCAAGCTCCATTTTATGAGAATATTTTTCTATGTGTTGATGACAAAAATCTAAAATCAATTTTTCCAAAGATATTGAGACCTATAGTCACATATGGAACATCAAAAGATTCGCAAATAAGAGCAATTGATATAAAACATGAGGGTAGAAAAGTAAAATTTAGAGTAGTTGACAAAAAATACTCAAAAAAAACATTCACAGTTTCAATAAATTTTCCAGGCATTCATTTTGTAAGAAATGCACTTGCTGCAATTGCGGTTGGCCTTGAATACAAGGTTTCAATAGAGAATATTAAAAACGCACTAATTAAATTTGCTGGCGTGGGGCGGAGATTTGAAGTCTACACAAATATTACTAAAAATAAAAAAAATATTACAGTTATTGATGATTATGGACACCATCCAACTGAAATAGAAGCAGTAATAAAAGCAACAAAAAAAGCTTATCCAAATAAAGAAATTAATTTAGTTTTTCAGCCCCATCGATACTCTCGAACTAAAGATTGTTTTGATGAATTAGTAAGAACTTTGCAATTGCCTAATCAAGTTTTTTTATTCGATATTTACTCAGCAGGAGAATCAAAAATAAAAAAAATTTCATCAGCCAATATAGTTAAAACAATTAAAGCTTGTAAAAAAAACAATGCTACTTTTCTTGATAGCTTTTCAAAAGCAGAAAAAGTAATTGAAAGTAAAATCAAAAATAATTCTATTGTTTTAATTATGGGAGCGGGAAATATTTCAAACTTTGTAAATACATTTTTAGAAAAATAAAATGGAAAAAAATAAGGTCTATAAGAATGTAAGTTTAATAAAGTTTAATAGTTGGAAAGTGGGTGGTAAGGCAGAAAATTTTGTAATTTGTTCAGATATAAATTTTTTACGAAGATTAATAAAAAATAAAGAAGTTTATCAACCAATAAAATTTATTGGATTAGGCTCAAACATTCTTGTAAGGGATAAGGGATTAAAGGGAACTACGGTTGTAATGCATAAAGGGCTGAATGATTTTCATAAGCAAGGGGAATTATTTTATTCAGAAGCTGGATTAAGTTGTTCAAAATTCTCTAAGATGATAGCTAAAGAAGGATATTTAGGCTCAGCATTTTTATCAGGAATTCCCGGTACTATAGGTGGCGCACTAGCAATGAATGCTGGTTGCTACGGATCGGAAATATGGAGCTTTGTTAAAAAATTAAAAATGATAAGTGCTGAGGGTGAATTGATTGAGAGAAACATAAATGATTTTGAGGTGGGGTATAGAAAAATTAAAAAGAAATATGATGCTGAAAATTTTGTCGGTGCATGGTTTTCATTTCCAAAAGGAAAAAAAGAAAAAGCTGAGGAAGAAATAAAAAAATTGTTAGCTCATAGAAAAAATACCCAACCACTTAATTGGCCAACAGCTGGATCAACTTTTAAAAACCCTGATAACAATTATGCAGCAAAGCTTATAGAAGATTGTGGCTTAAAAGGATTTAAAATTGGCGATGCAAAAGTTTCAGAGCAACATGCTAATTTTATTATTAATCTTGGGGCTGCAAAGGCAAAAGATATTGAAGATTTAATAAATCATATAAAAAAAATTGTTTTAAAAGAAAAAAAGATTAAATTAATACCAGAAGTAGAAATAATTGGAAATATTTAATGAATAATAAAAAATTTGGAAAGGTTGCTGTCTTATTTGGAGGAAATTCTAATGAAAGGGAAATCTCTATTAGTAGTGGAAAGTCAGTCCTAAAGTCACTAAAAAAAAGTAATATTGATGTAATTGGTATTGATCCAAATAGTGATAATTTAGATCAATTAAAGCAATTTGATAGAGTTTTTATTTGTCTTCATGGAAAAGATGGAGAAGATGGAAAAATACAAAAATTTTTAGATAATTTAAAAATTCCTTATACAGGAAATGGGGCATTAGCTTCATCTATTTGTATGAATAAGTATTTAGCAAAAAAACAATGGATAAAAGATAATATTCCAACCCCAGCATTTAAGGTAGTGAGTTTTAAAGATGATTATTTAGCTTTAAAAAAAATATTAGGCGATGTTTTTGTTGTCAAACCCGCATCATCAGGTTCAAGCTTAGGTGTAAGCATTGTAAAAAATGATATCGAATATAAACAAGCATTTAATTTGGCATTTCAAATAGATTCAACAGTAATTGCTGAGATCTATATAAGGGGAAATGAATACGCAATTCCAATTTTAAATAATGACCCACTTCCCATAATCGAAATCAAACCTAAAACAAAATTTTATAATTTTGATGCTAAATATAATCGACAAGATACAGAGTTTATTTGTCCAGCAAATTTAAGTGAAGAATATGTAAAAAATATTCAAAAAAAATCACTTGATGCTTTTTTTTCATTGGGTTGTAAGGGCTATGGACGAGTTGATTTTATGATAAGTGATAAAAAAGATTTATTTTTTATTGAGGTGAACACCATTCCTGGATTTACTGACCACAGCCTTATGCCAATGTCTGCTAAAACTGTAGGTATAGGATTTGATAGCTTAGTATTAAAAATTTTGGAAGAAACGTGTGATTAATTCTTTATCTATAATCAAAAAAATAACCTATCTCGTTTTTATTTTAATTTTTGTGTGCATAGTTTTTATAGCAAATCATATATTTAATTATGCCAAACTGCCAATTAATGAAATTTTGGTAAAAGGGGAATATCAACATATAGACAGAGACCAAATAAATCTTATTTCGGAAGAATATGTCAATGGTAATTTTTTCAATGTAAATTTATATGAAGCTAGAAAAGCATTTAAACAGTTGCCTTGGGTTAGAGATGTTGAATTAAGAAGAAAATGGCCAGATCAATTAGAAGTTGTTATTGAAGAACATAAACCAATTGCAAGATGGGAAGGAATAGGGCTTGTTAACAATCAAGGAGAGATATTTATTGCATCTTCAGAGGAAAATCTTCCAATATTTATTGGCCCAGAAGATTTTGTTAAAGAAATGACAATAAAATATAGAGAAATTAATAAAATTTTAGATAAAGAATTAATACATATCAGTATAATCAAACTTTCAGAGCGTCTTTCATGGGAAATAAAAACGAATAATTTTATAAGGGTTGTTTTGGGTAAGAAAAACATAACCTCTAAAGTTAAAAGATTTATCGAAAATTATCAATTTGTACTAGGTGAATTAAACAGTGAGATTGATTATGTTGATATGCGATATAGGGATGGGTTTTCCGTTAGGAAGACAAAAAAAGAAAATAAAGACAATTCTTCGAAAAGTACAATTTTATGATAAAAAGCAAAGATGAAAATGACCTTATTGTTGCACTTGATGTTGGAACATCAAAAATTGTCGTTATTGTAGCTGAACTACTTCCAGATGGTGTGCTAAAAATTATTGGGTTAGGCCAACACGTCTCAAAAGGATTAAAAAAGGGTGTGGTTGTCAATATAGAAAGCACTATGCAAGCAATTCAAAGAGCTGTTGAAGAAGCTGAATTAATGGCCGATTGTAAAATTAAGGATGTTTATACGGGGATAGCGGGTAGCCATATAAAAAGCCTAAATTCACATGGTATGGTTAAAATAAAAGATTCAGAAGTTTCTCAAATGGATATTGATAGAGTTATAGAGACAGCCCAAGCAATAACGTTACCGCCTGATCAACAAGTGTTGCATATTCTGACACAAGAATATGTTGTTGATCAACAACATGACATCATTGAACCAATCGGTATGAGTGGAATGAAACTTGAAGTAAAAGTCCACATCATCACAGGCGCAGTGGCAGCGGCACAAAATATTATAAAATGCATTAAACGATGTGGGTTAGATGTAACAGAGCTTGTACTGCAACCTTTGGCATCTGCTGAAGCTGTTCTGACTAAAGATGAAAGAGATTTAGGTGTATGTCTAGTAGATATTGGCGGAGGTACAACAGATATTGCAGTTATTAAGAATGGACAAATTCAGCACACAGTAGTTATCCCAATAGCGGGGGATCAAGTAACGAACGATATATCAGTTGCATTTAGAACCCCCAATCAATCTGCAGAAGATATTAAAATTAATCATGGATCAGCAATGACTAGCATGGCTTCAGCTAATGAAATTATTGAGATACCTTTGGTTGATGGAAGAGAACCTAAAAAAATCACTACTCTTTCGTTAGCTCAAGTTATTCAGCCAAGAATGGAAGAGCTTTTTGAGTTGATAAAAAATGAATTAATAAGAAGTAAGACAATAGATTCGATTTCATCAGGTATTGTCATCACTGGCGGCTCATCCATGCTAAATGGTGCAGTTGAATTAGCAGAATCAATATTTGGAGTCCCAGTAAGGTCAGGTTTACCAAGAGACATAGATGGGTTACTTCAGGTTATTGAAAACCCGAGGTATGCAACTGGTGTGGGCCTTTTAAAAATGGGAAAAGAAGATAAAGATAAAGATGTAAATTTGCATTTGGATGGTAATACAATAACTAATATACTTAAGAAGATGAAGCTATGGTTTCAAGGAAATTTTTAAGATAATTCAAAGAATAAGGGTGATATATGTTTGAAATGGTTGATGACAAAAGTCAGAAAGCACTGATAAAAGTCATCGGTGTTGGAGGTTGTGGAGGTAATGCCGTTGATTTCATGATTGAAAAAAATGTGCAAGGTGTTGAATTTATATGCATCAATACAGATCTTCAAGCTTTAAAAAAAAGTCAAGCAAATACCATTATTCAAATTGGGGATAGCTTAACGAAAGGCTTAGGTGCTGGTTCTCGCCCCGATACAGGTAAGCAGGCTGCGATAGACGATAAAGAGAAGATAGTTCAAGCGATTCAGGGAGCAGATATGCTCTTTATTACTGCAGGAATGGGTGGAGGTACAGGAACAGGAGCAACCCCAATCATTGCACAAGCTGCAAAAGAATTAGGAATACTGACGGTAGCTGTTGTCACAAAACCATTTGACTTTGAAGGTCGAAGAACTCAAGTTGCAAAAGAAGGAATAAGTGAATTAGTAAATTATGTTGATTCACTAATAGTAATTCCGAATGAAAAGTTAATGGGAGTTTTAGGTGAAGAAGTTACTTTTGTTGATGCCTTTGGAGCTGCAAACAATGTTTTAAACAGTGCAGTGGAAGGAATTGCTGAAATCATTAATAATCCAGGTTTAATTAACGTTGATTTTTCTGACGTTAAAACAGTGATGAGTGAAATGGGAGTGGCAGTAATTGGCTCAGGTTTTTCAGAAGGACCCGATAGAGCTTTAGCAGCTGCAAAAGAGGCTGTTTCATGCCCCTTATTAGAAGAAGTAAATTTGAATAATGCTAAAGGTATTTTAGTGAATATCTCTGCCAGTAAAGATTTTAAAATGAGAGAATATTTTGAAGTTATGGATCATATTAAAAAATATGCTGCTGAGAATGCTTCAATCATTGTAGGCAGTGTAATTGATGAATCTTTAAATAATCATCTTAGGGTGACTATGGTAGCCACTGGCTTATCAACCCCAGCCAGTTCGTATGAGTTACCAAAAACAGATAGCACAGAAATGAACTCACAAGATACATCAAACGTTGTTGAGGAGATTAATTTCGAGACAGAGGATGATAATGGGTTAAACGTGTTTGAAGAAAATTCAGGTGAAGGTATGACTATCTCAACATTAGAAGATGATGGTGAATACGATACACCTTCATTTTTAAGATCAAAGGATAGAGAAAAATGATTTTTCAAAAAACGATTAAAAATGAAATAAGTGAGGTCGGCGTAGGCCTGCATTCAGGCGAAAAGGTGAAAATAACTCTTAAACCGGGCTCTGAGAACCAAGGTATTGTTTTTAAAAAAATAAATCAAAAAAAAGTATCTCAGGTAAAAGTTGACCCAACTATAGTACTTGATACAAGACTATGCTCAACAATTGGTAATGCAGATTTTCAAATATCGACGGTTGAACATCTTATGTCTGCCTTGTGTGCATCAGGAGTTGATAATATTACAATTGAGGTATCAGGATCTGAAATACCCATAATGGATGGAAGTGCTATTACTTTTATACATTTAATAAAGTCAGCTGGAATTGTCGATCAACTTGCTCCTAAGCAATTTATTCGTATTAAGAAGACTATTGAAGTTAGGGAAGACGATAAATTTGCAATTTTTGAACCATATCAAGGCTTCATTATTGACTTTACAATAGATTTTCCTCATCCAGTCTTTAAAACTGAAAATAGCCATGTGAGCATTGATTTCTTTCAAGATTCTTATGTGCAGGATATAAGTAGGGCTAGGACATTTGGATTTATGCAGGAAGTTGAAGCACTTAGATCCAATGGATTAGCTAGAGGTGGCTCACTAGATAATGCTATTGTTGTAGATGATTATAAAATAATCAATAAGGATGGATTAAGATACAAAGACGAATTTGTAAGACATAAAATTCTTGATGCGATGGGCGATTTATTTATGCTTGGAAAACCACTGCTAGGTAAGTTTACAGCTTTTAAATCAGGCCATGACCTTAATAACAAATTAATTAGAAAGTTAGCTCAAAATCCAGATACATGGGAAGTTGCAACATTAGATCTAGAAAGTGATGATACGGCTCATTTAGCAAAACAATATCTTAATTCAAAATTAGAATTTAATTCTACAAACTATATAACTTAATTATGATTTTTTTAAGGTTAGCAGGCGTACTAATTTTAATTGGAATCATTGTTCTAGCAATCTATTTTCTAGTAACAAAAGATAAGAAATATCTACATTTGATTCGTTTAATTTTAAATTATGTAATTTATGCGAGTGTAATTATTTTATTAATATATTTTCTATTTAGAATTATTCACACTTAAATTATGCGTACCATTTCAATTTTTGGTAGTTCTGGATTTATTGGAACGGAATTAATTGGTCAGCTTGCTAAGAAGAAAAATGAGATAAGGGTTTTTACTAGAAATAAAATTAAAGCGAATCATTTAAAAGTTCTCCCGAATGTAAAAATAGTTCATTATTCAGATAATTCAAATTTACAGGAGTTATTGAAAGGCACTGATGTTTTAATTAATTTGATTGGTATCTTGCATGAATTAAAGAAAAATCAATTTCTAAATGTTCATGAAGGATTAACAAGAGAAATTGTTAAATGTGCCAAGAAAGTAAATATAACAAGATTGGTCCATATTTCTGCGCTTAAGTGTGATACACCTGGTGAAAGTAAATACTTGTTTTCGAAATTAAGAGGTGAAAAAGCAGTAACCTCATTATTCAAAAATAAGGACTGGACAATTTTAAGGCCTTCAATTGTTTACGGACCTAATGATAATTTTATCAATCTATTTATTAAGATGATTAAGTTTTTGCCCATCTTTTTTTTGATATCACCCAAAGCTAAATTTCAACCAATTAATGTTGATGACTTCGTTGAAATAATCATTAAAGTCATGGATAGTAAAAAATCTTATAAGCGAATTTTAAATATTGCAGGGCCTAAAGTATTTACTTTCTTAGAAATTATCAAACTTATTAAGAAAAGCTTTAATAAGAAAAACATTATCATCCCTTTAAATAAAACATTTACAATATTTTTTGTCCGTTGTTTAGAAATATTGCCAATCAAATTAGTTACTCGGGATAACCTTAAGTCAATGGAAATTGAAAATACAATAGATATTAACGATGCATATCAATATAAATCTAGCCTTAAACAATTGTCATCCTACTTAAAAAAAATTAGCGAATAATTTATGAAAATATATTTAGTTGGTGGTGCTTTAAGAGATAAGTTTTTAAATATTCCAGTAAAGGATAAAGATTTTGTTGTAGTTGGAAGCTCACCAGAAGAAATGATTAAAAATGGCTATAAGCCCATAGGTAAAGATTTTCCAGTTTTCCTTCATCCAAAGACTAAAGAAGAATATGCGCTTGCTAGAACAGAAAAAAAAATTGGTGTTGGTTATCATGGATTTAAGTTTTATACCTCACCTCAGGTGAGCTTGGAAGAAGACCTTAAGAGAAGAGACTTAACCATTAATGCAATTGCACAAGACGAGAATGGAAAAATTTATGACCCTTACAATGGACAGATTGACATAAAAAAAAGAGTTCTTCGGCATGTGAGCGATGCCTTTATTGAAGACCCCCTTAGGATATTGAGAGCTGCTAGATTCTCTACTCTAGATAAAAAATTTGAAATTCATAAAGATACTTTAAGTTTACTAAAAAAAATGGTTTCAAATGGCGAGTTAAAATCATTACCAATAGAAAGAGTCCTGGAAGAATTAAAAAAAGGATTAGCTGGGATGTATCCAAGCAAGATGTTCTATTATTTGTGTGAATGTGACGCATTAAATCAAATATTCCCAGGAATCAATGCTGATAAAAAACTAGATTCAAATTTTGTTGCCCTAGGCCACACTCTTGACAAAAAAATTGTAAATGTTGCAACTGAATTTAGAATTTTATTAGTTTTACTAATCCCTTATTTTTCTGAAAGTTTTATCGAAGATGAAAATAACTTATTAAGACATTTAAAACTATCTAATACTCAGAAGAAAGTTTATGAGGCCTTAAAGTCTGAAAAAGATAATCTTGATAATTTCTTAACCTTAAAGCTAAATAAGAAACTTGATTGCTTGTATCGTTTAGACTTCTTTAGAAGGCCAAAAATAATATTTGAAATATTAAATATGTTAATGATTCTTAGTATCTCTAAAAACGAATCTATCAATCTAGATTCATCAAATAACTTTGAAGCAAATCAAGAGGATTTTATTAAAGGCAGATCTAAATTATTACAAAATATTACTAAATTATTAGAAGCGATTATTGAGCTTTCAACTAAGGAAAAAAAATCATTTGAGTCTGTAATGAATGGAGATCAAATAAAAAAACAAATTTATGAGGATAGGCTTCTTATTTTAAAAAAATTAGAGGCTGAGTAAATCACTGATTTTTTCTATTTTTTTATCTATGAACGAAGGTTGATTTTTCTCATTAGTTATCCAAATAGTAGTAAGGCCTGAGTTTTTTGCTGTAAAAAGATTTTCTTTAACATCATCAATAAAAAACCCCTCACTTATATTGTATTTTTTTAAGAAGGTATCCATCATGCCCTGATCAGGCTTAGGGATAAAATTTGAATCCTCAATTGTAAATATTTCATCGAATAATTCGAAGATTTTACTAATTTTAAGAATTTTGTTTGTATAGGTCTTTGGTGCATTCGTGTAAATAATTTTTCTGCCTTGAATTTTAGACAATGTTTTTTTTAGATTATTTTCGGGGTGCACAAGTTTGTTAAAATCTTGAAGATTATGAGTTACGCTTAAAAAATCTATTGGATTAATATTATGATGTTTAATCAGTCCTTTAAGGGTTGCCCCATATCTCTCCCAATAACTTTCTCTTAAACTACTTGCATCTTCAAGGCTTATATCGAGATATGAAGATATATATTCATTCATCTTTGTATTTACGAGTGGGAATATTTTTGATTGAGCATCATGTAATGTGTTATCAAGATCGAAAATCCAGGTAGCAGCCATTTAGTGAGATTTAATGAGGGTACCTACACCTTGATCAGTTAAAATTTCAAGAAGCAGTGCGTGTTCGACTCTGCCATCAATTATATGCACACTATTTACTTTGCTTTTTGCGGCATGAACAGCTGATTGAATTTTAGGTAACATGCCACCTGAAAGAATACCTGATTTGATAAGACCATCTACTTCATCAGCTTTAATTCCAGTAATTAATTTTTTATTCTTATCAAGAACACCTTTTGTATTGGTCATAAGAACTAATTTTTCACTGCTAGTTACTTCAGCAATTTTGCCTGCAACAACATCAGCATTTATATTATAAACTTGACCATCCTGTCCTATTCCGATGGGTGCGATGACAGGTATTGATTTATTTGTAATAAAACTATTTATAAATTTTTCATCGATACTTTCTATTTCTCCAACATAGCCTAGATCAACATTATTATTTTCTGATTTATTGTCATCAAGGAGTAATTTTTTTGATTTAATAAACCCAAGTGATTTTTTCTCTGAGAGGCTAGATGCATCTCCACCATTTTCTTTAATCAATTCTACAATTTCTAAATTAATTGAGTTCAGAACCTCATAAACTACTCCCATCGTTGCCTTATCAGTTATCCTCATGCCATTATGAAATTCACCTTTTTTACCAATAGAATCTAAATTTTTATTTATTTGAGGACCCCCTCCATGGACAATAATAGGGTTCATGCCAACCAACTTTAAAAGCACGACATCTTTTGCAAACGAATGTTTTAAGTTTTCATCAATCATGGCATTACCACCATACTTAATGACTATGATTTTTTTGGAAAACTTCTTTATATAAGGAAGTGCTTCACTCAATATTTTTGCTTTTTCGTTTGGGGTCATAAATATTTCTTAATTATTTGTAATTTAAAGGTCATTTTATAGCTTTTTAGTTAAGTATTTAGAATTTCGTTTAGATTGGTAAGTTTTTTTCCTAAGTGCAGGCATTAAATCTTTTGATTTTTCCCTAAAGCCGTTTTCAGCAAACCAATGTTCTGATTGTGTTGTAAGAATAAAAACTTCATTATATTTAAGCTTCAAGGCTTCCAGTTCACAGAATTTAAGTAATTTCTTGCCAAAACCTAGTTTTTGATAATTTTTGTCTATAGCAAAACTTGCGAGTTCCAGCCCCTCTTTATAGGGGTTAAGTGAAACACAACCTACAAATTTTTTGTCATGCTCAAGAATATAAAAATGTTCGATACTATTTTTTATTTGTGGCAAATCTCTTTCTACAAGTATTTTTTTCTTTTCAAAGAGAGATAAAATTCTATAAATATCTTTTATATCCCCTTCGGTTGCTTTTCTAAAGTTCTCTAATGCAAACTCTGTAAAAATAGTGCCAGAACCTTTTTCGGTGAAAAGTTCTTCAATAAGAGATCCATCAATATGCCTGTTTATTAAATGGACTTTTTTAATTTTATTCTTGATTGCAAATAAACTACTTTTTAAGATATTGAAATCATCATAAGATAAATTCTGTGCAGCTTCGGGGGAAGTTTTTTCTTCAATATGAGAAATTAGTTTGTGAGCCTTTTCTGAAGTCAATTCAGGTATTAACTCGCCTCTCTCATTAAGAATACCATTTGCATCGACATAGTATATTAACTTATCCGCTCCAATAGCAGCAGCAATATTTGCAGCAGTTTGTTCATAAGATAAATTGAATATCTGCCCAATTGGAGAGTAACCAATAGGGGAGACAATAACAATTTCATGATGATTTAATTTATTTTCTATAGCATTTATATCAATGTTTCGAACTCTCCCTGTAGCCTCCATATCAATACCATCAATAACTCCTGCAGGCATTGCTGTAAGAAAGTTACCACTTGAAAGTTGCATTCCTTCAGTGAAGGGTTTTATAGTTGATAATGTTGCTTCAATTTTAACTCGCATAGCACCATTAACTTCAATAATATGACTTAGAGCAGATTTACTTGTAACTCGCATATTTTGTACAAGCCTTATTGGAATCTTATTTTTTACTAAGATAGCCTCTACTTGGGGCCTAGCCCCATAGACGAGAATTACTTTGATATTAAGTGAGTGTAGAAGATTAATGTCCTTTGCAATATTTTCAAATTGTCCGTCATTGAAAACGTGCCCACTTATCCCAATAACAAAGACTTTTTGATTAAATTGACTAATATATTTAGCAGATAACCTTAAATTCTCTACAAAAGAACTTTGGGATGAGGTATTTAAAATACCAGCAGATGGTTGATTAAAAAAAAATTGAGGAGATACCTTAAAAAAAACTACTAACTGATTTATTAGATTTGTTGATACTTTCAAAGAGCCTGTTTCTATCCTTGAAAGATTGCTTACGCTGATTTGTAAATTTTTAGCTAACGCACCTAACGTCAAACCCATTTCTTTGCGTTTTTGCCTAATGATATTGCCTACATTATTTTGCATATTTTGCAAATAAATTTATTTAAACTCGTATATTATACCAAAATAATCAAATAATTATGCAAAATCACCATATTTATATTGTAATATTGCAATTATTGCTAAAGGTGCTGTTTCTGTTCTCAAGATTCGTGACCCTAATTGAATATTGATACAATTTTGCTTTTTAAGAAGCAACACTTCATCTTGACTGAAGCCACCTTCCGGACCAATAAAAATATTAATATCTCCAGAATATTTATTTGGGAGATTACTTGATTCTTTTGAGTTATCAGGGTGAAGCAATAAATTAAGTGAATTTGTTGTTATTCCCTCTACAAACCGATCAAACCCAATAGGAGATTTGATGGTGGGTATTTTTGATCTACCTGATTGTCCACAGGCTGATATTGAGACTTGTCTCCAATGGATTAATCTTTTCTTTATTCTGTC
>JABBAU010000068.1 GCA_018607785.1 Methylobacillus sp. | reverse complement strand
TAGCATCATATTTCGTATAGCCTTGCCTAAATCCAAAACTAAAGGTGTGATCATTGAATTTAAAATCTTCCAAGAAATAGATAGCAATATCTTTATTCTGGTTATTTGCAATCAATGGTTTACCTGCATCCTTAGAAAACCTTCCCTGCCCTGCATCGATTCCAACTACACCGGGAGTATTAAAAAATGAGTGGGCAAATTCTACTTTTCCATCAAATTGTTTATCAATAAAATCTGTCCCGATTTCTCCTTCCGGCTCTACTTCTTTGTGGTAGTAATCAGCATAGCTAAAGGCAAACTTAAAATTATCGATATTATTTGCAATATCTTTTCTTTCCATTTTAAAGTCATATTTATCTACATCCATATCGATATAAGCGCCATCTTCGAGTGGAATTCCATATTCCATTTGGTGGTTTGAATAAGAAAACCCTGTATAACCTTGGTCGGTAATCTTAGAGATTCCAACTGACCCACCTTGGCTTTCAACATAAGAATTAACTAATGTGTCATCACCATATTTATCTCTTGGGTACTCCTCTGGCTCGGCCTCATTTAAATATTTTGACACTGACAGACCTGGAATATTCAAGTTTTTACTGGAACGATCGTAACCATCCACATGAATCATTACGTCATTGATACCATAGTCAATTAAAAACGAACCCGCCTGCTCATTATTAGCCCCACCAGTCCCTAAGTCATAGGCACCCATTAAGCCTTCATAGTAATCACTATGAATTCTGTTATCTATGATATTAATAACGCCACCAGTCGCGCCACCTCCATAAATTACTGCGGCTGGGCCTCTTACGATTTCTATCTGCTCGGCTGCTAATGTATCAATGGCCACACTGTGATCTCCAGACATAGCTGAGACATCATTGACTTGAATGCCATTATTTAAGATTTGAATACGGTTATTACTCATACCTCTTATGACTGGTCTTCCGATAGCATCACCAAAGGCTGAATTAGATACACCTGGGGTACCCTTTAATGTAGCACCAAGAGACGAGTCTCGTATTCTGCTTAATCCTTCTCCATTATAAATTTGAATGGGTTTTACCATTTCATCATTTGATAACTTTAATGGATTTGCAGTGACCGGGATCTCTCTTAGCTGGACATGCCCCACACCATCTGCATAAACGCTCATACTCATAAATGGTAGAGCGCATAAAATATATTTTAAACGCACAACATTACTCCTAAAAATTAATTTATTTAAACTTCTTCGAATGAATTTTTAGGTTTTTTAAGGTGCTCGGGATTGATAAGCGACAAGTCCAAGAGAAAAAATATCTCTAAGCAGGTAATTGTCGTTAATATGATTGGTTTGAGTAAACGAAAAATCAATATCGTATGAAAAATTGGTCGTTTTAGTTGAATGATCTTGAAGCACACAGTCTTCACAATCGAAGGCACTTTCATGATGTTCATCACCATGATATTGATGTTCAATATCATGAGTGAAGCCTGTTTGTATGTTAAATAAAAGGCTAAATAGTATTAATAGATATGAAAGATTTTTTTTCATTGAGCTTATTTTAACTTAAAATTGGTACTTTTCAAGATTGATGAACCAAATAAATGTCACAATTTATAAATAAAAATAATCCACACAGCTTAAGCACCTTATTTTTTACTGAGATGTGGGAACGTTTTAGTTACTATGGTATGCGCGCTTTATTAGTTTTGTATTTGGTTAACTCACAAAATTATAGTGAATCAGATGCGCTGCATATTTATGCAGTCTATACGGGCTTAGTTTATCTAACACCCCTTATTGGAGGCTACCTAGCCGATAGGTTTTTGGGCTCTCAAAAGGCAATTTTCATTGGGGGTTTAACCATGATGATTGGGCACTTCTTGATGGCGTTTCCCAATTTTCTTTATCTTGCAATCGGCATGTTAATTATTGGTAATGGTTATTTCAAACCCAATATAAGCTCCCTTTTAGGTCGTTTATACAAACCAGACGATGTAAGGCGTGATAGCGGATTTAGTATATTTTATGTGGGTATAAACTTGGGTGCATTTTTAGCGCCCTTAATTGTTGGTTATGTTGGGGAAACAATCAACTGGCACTATGGTTTTGCAATTGCAGGCTTCGGTATGCTGGCAGGCCTCATTCAATTTTATATTGGCCAAAACAAAATAATAAAAGAGGATATTTCATCACAATCAAAAAAATTAAACCCAGCAGACTGGGGAATAATTACATTGGTATCAGTAATCAATCTCCCCCTGATCTTAGTAATTCTCGAATTAAATCAAATCATCAATGATTTCTTTTTTGAAATATTAGCAATCTTAATTATTTTGATTTTTTTCTACTTCATAACCAAAAAAAAACAACTTTTAACAGTAAAAAAAGATATTAAGAGAATTGCCTACATCGGTATCCTGTCAATTTTTGTCATATTTTTTTGGGTCGGTTTTGAGCAAGCAGGTGGGTCTTTAACTTTGTTTGCTAATAATTCAGTTGATAGAAATTTCCTAGGATTTGTCATTCCTGCCTCATTTTTTCAATCCATTAATCCTTTAATTATTATTCTAATTGGACCTATGATTGCAAATTTTTGGTTAAGTGTTGATCGAAGTAAAAATAAGATTAACACCTCGCAAAAAATGGGATTAGGTTTGCTTCTTCTAGCAAGTGGTTTTTTTCTTATAATGCTTGTCAATAACTCTAGCGAAACATCGATTAGTCTTTGGTGGCTAGTGGGCGTTTACTTTTTGCATACTATGGGTGAGCTATGTCTCTCCCCTATTGGGCTTTCAATGGTTTCTAAAGTATCGCCTAAAAAAATTGCCTCTCTTATGATGGGCTTTTGGTTCCTTTCGTCTGCGGTAGCTAACTTTACGGCCGGAAAATTGCCAGCAATATTAGAATCAAATAATTTGGATTTATTTACATTCCTTTCGGTCTCATCCTTATTAGCAGGTTTAGTGCTTATCTTCATATCATCATTTATGGAAAAATTAATTAAATGAAACTGATCTTATTTATCTTTACTTTACTGTATTCAAATTTATCCCTTGCAAAAGAATGGACTTTTGATGCCATACTTAACGATAAGTTAATTGGGCAACACACCTTTATATACAAAGATGATAAAACGTTAAGTCAAGCCAATTTTGAGTTCGAATACTTCTTCATGGACTTTATCTATCAACATAAATCAACTGAAACCTGGGATGGTAATTGCTTAAAATCAATCACTAGTAATACTGATGATGATGGAGAAATATATGATGTTGATGGCCGCTTAGGTTTAGATGGATTTGTAGTTTCATCGAATAACAAAACAACAAAACTTCCGTTATGTATTATGACCTTTTCCTATGGAAACCCTAAAATTTTAGAACAAAAAAAACTAATGAATGCACAAAGTGGTGAGTATCTAGATGTTGATATTCAATTTCTCTCGCAGGAAGACTATATTCTAAAAGGTAAAAATATAAAGGCTAATTTATGGCAAATTAAAGCCGAGGGTGAAAGCGGTGATTTATTGATCCATCTTTGGTACGATGAGAATATGCAGTGGGTTGGACTTAAATCTTCCACACCCATAGGTGATATGCACTACAAATTGAGATAATTTCATTTTATAAATTTTTGCAATATTAAGAATGACATGAACACACTCTTGGCCTACATTCAATTCATCTTTATGGGTTTTATCATTTATGGCTCAGTTATCACTTTTGGTGATACTTCAACCAACACAAGCTTATCAGGAATTTTTGCTCCAATATTAGCTTGGTTTTCTGGTACAGGTCTTCGAGCATCCTTTAATGGTGATAATAAAAGCCAAAGGCAGGGCAGCATTTTTATGACAATCATCATTCTGGCTTTAAGTTACTTATGGATCAATGCAAGTGGCTACTGGTATATTGCAAATGGAATTGAAATTTCAGGTAAAAACTTATTAGTTATTAGTTTTTTTATCGGATTTTTAAGCACTACAAAAACAATATCGCAGATAAAGAAATATTAGGATCCCCCTTCTTTTTTGCAACTACCTGTAAAATTTTTCCTAAAGGCATAAATCAATTCTGCCTTGTCATTAGTAATATCCACTCTATTAAATTCGTGTCTCCATAAAATTTTATCAGTAACCACATCAATCTCTACTTTATCAATTTTAATTGTTTGAATGTCCTTGTTTTCTATTAATGCACTTGTAGTAAAGCTTCTAGTGCCATTTATATTATCTTTTGTTTTAATGTAACTTCTTTCAAGAGAGTAATCTTCCGTTAGATCAGTTTTATTATCAAACCATTCTCCATCAACTCTCATGCCTTTTTGATACACCTGAATACCAATAATTTTTTTAGCACCTCTTTCGGTACTTGAATCTCCTTCAATATACTTAATCTCCTCACCATGACAAATGATCCTGTAGTCTTCTGCGAAAATAATTGAGGGTATAAATGATATTAATAAAAATAAAGTTCTCATAAATTATGTTGTTAGCTTAGAAAGATCGATCCTCTTTTTTACACATCGCTTGAAAATTATTTATTGTTTCTTTTTTTAGCGTTTTCTTATTACTGACACTTTCCATTTCAGACAATTTTCCTGTCAAACGATCAATATTGATATTCATAAGACTAATACGAGAATCCTTACTGTTTCCAATATCAGTAATTGTTTGTGAGGCTTTTATATCTTGTAATGTTAATTCATAATTTTCTTTAATTTCTATATCCTCATGTGGTGGTCTTTTTGGGGCAGTATATTCAGCATTTCTGAATATATATTTTCTACCAGAGTTTATGCCAATGTATTCCATTGTGTCCCTTTTAATTTTAATGAGCACTGATTCAAAATCTTCGATATTCAATTCATTACCTATAAAACTTCTAAACTCTCTTTTACCCTCACAAAATAAAGAAAATTCTTCAGTGTAAGCCAGCGGAGAAAAAAGGATGAAAATTGTAAATAAAAATTTCATTAATAAACCTAAATTAATAATCTTTAGGACATTTAAAGATTTTTTTAATTCCTTGTAATTAGCTTAAAACGTTTGTTTTTAAAGTCTAGCTCTAATCCCTCCAAGCCAGTTTATAAATTTTTTAAGTTCCGCAAAAAGTTTGGTAATTAGGATTTGGCTGAATGGTTGATTGTTGAAATGATTCATTTGAAGCTGATAAAGTGAATGGATTTAATAAAGCAGCAAGGAGAGAGTTAAAAGGCTTCATATCCCCGTTTTCTGCTGCCAATAAAGCCTCTTCTACAAAATGGTTATAGGGAACGATGACTGGGTTATGTTTACGCATCAAAATTAATGCTGATTTAGTTGTCTTTGAATTTCTTAATAACCTTTGTTGCCAAACTTCGTACCATTTTTTAAAGTCAGGCGATTTATAAATTTCATTTTCAGACAATCTTTCATATGAAAGATCCCTAAATGTACTTGTAAAATCTGCTTTTGCAGTTTCCATCCACTTAAAAAGATTCTGAGCTAATACATAGTCATCCTCTTCTTCATTAAAAAGTCCAAGCTTAGACCGCATACCAGAAATCCATGCGCTATTAAATTCTTTTGCAAATCCACTTATTGAGACTTCGGCTAGCTTTAATGCATCGTCCATATTTTCGTGTAAAAGCGGTAAAAGACTTTCAGCAAGTTTTGTCAAATTCCAATGCGCAACATGAGCTTGGCTTCCATATTCATAACGTCCATTTTGATCAATTGAGCTAAATACTTTGTTCATAGAAAAAATATCGATGAAAGCACATGGCCCATAATCAATTGTCTCACCGCTAATAGTCATATTATCGGTATTCATAACGCCATGAATAAAACCAACATGCATCCATGAGGCAATAAGTTTAGCTTGCTGAGAAATAACAGCTTTAAGAAAGCTTAAATAGGGATTTTCCTGATTAGTAAGTTCTGGATAATGCCGTTTTATTGCATAATCAGCCAAATTCTTAAGCGCTTCGCTATCGAGCATTTTACTTGCATATTCAAAAGTACCCACCCTTATATGGCTGGATGCAACCCTCGTCAATATTGCACCTTTCATTAAAGATGAACGCATTATTGATTCACCAGTTGATACAACAGCTAAACTTCTGGTAGTGGGAATATTAAGCGCATACATTGCCTCGCTGATAATATATTCTCTCAACATTGGAGCAAGCGCAGCTCTTCCATCTCCATTTCTTGAATAAGGGGTTTGACCGGAACCTTTAAACTGTATGTCATAACGCTTTCCATTCGCAGAGATTTGTTCACCAATCAAATGTGCACGACCATCACCAAGAATAGAAAAGTGACCAAACTGGTGACCAGCATATGCTTGTGAAATTGGTTTTGCTTTTTCTGGTAATTTATTACCTGAAAAAAGTTGTGCAAGAAGCTCTTTATCGTCGGGTAAATCGATATCTATCAAATTTGATAACTCTTTATTATAAATAATAAGGTTAGGTTTATTTACCGGAGTTGGATTTATGCGTGTATAAAATTGCCTAGGTAGGTCTGCGTAGGTATTTTCTAACTGCCATGTATTTAAAATATTCATTATAAATTTATAGGTCTAACTCTTGGTTATCAATAAATTCTTGAGTTTTATGTTGTTGCGCTACCCAATTCTCAATCACGGCATAGCTCCATAAAGCTGTCCTGTCTCTCATTTCTATAGGAGAGGGAAATTTTCCGTCTTTAATCCATTGCCTAAGAGTGTCTTTATTTATCTTTAAAGAGCTGGTGATATCATCAATATTCAAATAACTTTCTTTCACATTTTTTATATTAGCAAAAATTGAACATTTAGACTTGTTTCATACTATTATTTTGATACTATGTTGAACAATTAAAAAAAATTAAACGAAAGGAAAAGACAGATGAAAAAATTATTAGCTTTACTAGCGGTTGCAGCACTTTTTGCAGGATGTGCTACCAAAGAGCCTGAAAAAGGATTTCACCCTACTGATGATGTAAATTCAAATGCTCAAGGTGGTAAAGGCTTTGAAAGTGACGGTTCTGAGGTTGATTTTGGCTTAGATGAAGAGCCTGCAAAAGTTCAGTACGAAGATCCAAAAAAATATTACCCTAAAAAGTAACTTAATTCTTATAGTAGATCATTCAAATTCTTTTCTTTCTTTTGATTGTTTATATTTTTAAATAACTTAGAAGGAAGTAATTGAAAAAAAACATCCTCAAATACAGTAGCCTGCTAGCCTTATTAGGCTCAACTTTTTTTAGTACTCAAACTTTTTCTGCGGAATGTCAAACTGGCGCACCCCCTAGTGACAGTTGTACCATTGATGTTTCAGATATTACTTATACGTTAACTGGGGATATCGATACCGATACAACGGATAATATTATTGATTTTGGTGCTGGTGCAAATTCTAATACATTAAATTTCTTAGGCAATATTACCTCTGAAGGATTAGATGCGCGAACTTTTATATTTACAAATAATGACGGCAATACACTTACGATGACAGGTAATATTAATACGGAAGGTCGTTCAGCAGAAGGTGTAAAACTTAATGCAAATGCTACCAATACAACCATTAACATAATAGGAAGTATCTCAACTAGTGGAAGCTTGGCTCATGGCATTCTTTTGAATAATGGCAGTGACACAAACACCACAACGATATTAGGAAATATTACGACAACTGGGAGTAATTCACGCGGCATTGATGTTGTGGAAGCTGACTCAAACACCACGACAATGACAGGAAATATTACAACTAGTGGCCACGGTATTCATATTTATCGCGGTCTCTCAAACACCACAACGTTGTCGGGGAATATCTCAACGAGTGGTTATGGTGCAGATAGTGTTCGACTTGCCGAAAGTCATTCAAATATTACCTCCATAACAGGAGATATTTTAAGTCAAGGTGAACAGGGTAGGTCTTTAAGAATTTTAAACAGTAATTCCAACACTACCTCGGTATTTGGCAATATTACAAATACGGCAGATTTTTCTTACGGCATTTCTCTTAATGGAAGTAACACCAACACCACGAACATAACAGGAAATATTGAAACTCAAGGGGGTACTTCCTATGCAGTTCATCTTTTAAACAGTGCTTCTAACACCACCTCAATAACTGGGAATATTTCCACAACTAATAATAATTCAGACGGGATATATCTTAATAACAGCAACTCTAATACTGTAAATATGACAGGTAATACCAGCACTTTAGGAAGTGCTGCGTCAGGTATTTTTTTAGATACTAGTAATTCAAACACCCTAACCAATACAGGGAATGTAACAACAACTGGAA
>JABBAU010000012.1 GCA_018607785.1 Methylobacillus sp. | reverse complement strand
ATGTCTTTTCATGGTGGCTTCTTAGGTGTATTGATCGGGATGATGATGATAGCAAGGAAATATCAAATCCGATGGTTGGTCATAACAGATTTTATTGC
Source organism: Methylobacillus sp. (assembly GCA_018607785.1). Classification (GTDB taxonomy): domain Bacteria; phylum Pseudomonadota; class Gammaproteobacteria; order Burkholderiales; family Methylophilaceae; genus BACL14. The sequence continues at coordinate 8,354 of JABBAU010000012.1, read as the reverse complement.
CCCATTGGTTCCTTTAGGTTTAGGTTTTGGAAGGATTGGCAATTTTATTAATCAAGAGTTATGGGGGAGACCAACAGATGCAGCATGGGGAATGATTTTCCCTGCGGTAGATGATATAACCAGGCATCCATCTCAGCTTTATCAATCTTTTTTTGAAGGGCTCATTCTTTTCTTAATTCTTTGGTTTTATGCAAAAAAACAAAGAGGGGTGGGTAAAATTTCTGCTTTATTTTTAATTTTTTATGGACTATTTAGATTTTTAATTGAGTTTACGAGAGAACCCGATGGTCATTTAGGTCTGCTTTATTTAGATTTTTCTATGGGTCAGTGGCTATCACTACCCATGCTCGTACTTGGTATTTTTATGTACTTTAAAAAGTTTCCTGCTAACAACAACGATTGATTTTATTCCATTTTCCCTCAAGCTTTGATTGAAAAAATTTTGATCTTGATAAAGGAACATCTTTATGATGTTTTTTACAACGTCTAAAATTTTCTAAATAAACTTCATAGTCATTATCCCCACTGACAGTTCGAATGTAATTCCATATATTTTTTATATTAAACATTTGATAATTTTCTCTTATGTTTATTAAATTTTGTTTTTAATGCAATCCTAATAACGTCAATGACGACTACCCATAAAATTATTACTAAAAATATAGTAATGCCAGCATCAAGTTTCAAATTAAAAATAAGCTTTTCGGCAACATCAATTCCATATTCAGGAACATATCCTTCATTAATTTTTTTTGACATCGAACTTGCTGCTGAAAGAAAACCTATGCGAATATCCTCACTAAATATTTTTTGATAGGAGGCGGTTGTAGTAATTATCAATAGCCAAACCAATGGGATTGCCGTAATCCAAGCAAAACTGATCTTGTCTGACTTAATTAATATCGCTGTACCCACACTTAAAGCAATTGCTGCTAACATTTGATTAGCAATACCAAACAAAGGCCATAATATATTTACACCCCCATTAGGGTCAATAACGCCGATGTAAAGAAAATAACCCCAGCAAGAAACTACTATAAAGCTAGTCAGTATAATTGAGGGTAGCCAAGAAGTTTGTCCTAGTTTTGGATGAAAATTACCCAACATATCTTGCAGCATAAATCTACCTACTCTTGTACCCGAGTCCAAGGTAGTTAAAATAAATACAGCTTCAAACATGATGGCAAAGTGATACCAAAGAGCAAGCAGATGTTTTCCAAATGCATTAGCAAAAATAGTAGCCATACCCACTGCCAGTGATGGTGCTCCACCTGTTCTTGCAAATAATGTTGATTCTCCAACATCTTTTGCTAATTGATTCATTTGCTCAACAGTAACCGCGTAACCCCATGAATTAATTTTACTTATTATTTGGTTTGGTTCTGTTCCAACAACCCCTGCTGGACTATTAATTGCAAAATATATTCCAGGCTCTAAAACACACGCGGCTACCATTGCCATAATTGCAACAAAAGATTCAAGGAGCATTCCACCATAACCAATCATTGGAATATGTTTTTCATTATCAATTAATTTTGGTGTTGTACCCGATGATATTAACGCATGGAATCCTGAAATAGCTCCACATGCAATTGTGATAAAAACAAATGGAAAGACACTTCCCCCAAATATTGGTCCTGATCCATCAGTAAACTGAGTAACCGCAGGCATTTTTATTTCGGGCTGCAAAATTGCAATTGCAATGGCAAGAAAAATGACTGTCCCGAGCTTTACAAAGGTTGATAAATAATCTCTAGGCGCAAGCAACATCCAAATCGGCAAGACAGCAGCAATAAAACCATAAATGATAAGCGCCCATGCTAAAAAGAGGCCACTATGGTCAAAGTAACTCCTCATAGATTCAGAATTATCAACAACACTACCCAGATAAACTGCCATTAAAAGTAAAATGACACCAATAGCAGTCGCTTCTAAAACTCTTCCTGGGCGAATAAATCGCATATAAAAACCAACAAGGATTGCTATGGGGATTGTGGCAGCAACTGTAGATGTTGCCCAAGGACTATTTTTCATTGCATTGACAACAACTAAACCTAGAACTGCAATTAGAATAATCATGATTATAAAAGTACCAATCAAAGAGGCAAAGCCTGCTAATACACCCAGCTCCTCTTTAGCCATTTGACCTAAACTTTTACCATTCCTTCTAACTGAAAAAAATAAAATAACCATATCTTGAACAGCACCGCCTACAACCGCACCAACCAAAATCCAAATTGTGCCAGGTAGATAACCAAATTGTGCTGCAAGTGTAGGTCCAACAAGAGGTCCTGGGCCGGCAATGGCTGCAAAATGAATGCCGAATAAAACCCACTTATTTGTTGGGACAAAATCTCGGCTATTGTTTAATCTGACTGCAGGAGTCTGAATCGACTCATCTATCACTAAAGCCTTTGTTGCAATCCAGGCTGAGTAAAACCTATAAGCAACCGTATAGATACAAATTGCAGCTGTGATAAACCATATTGCATTAATTGACTCTTCTCTTTGAAGTGCTATCAAAGAAAATGCAAAGGCCCCTAAGATCGATACAAGTCCCCAAATAATTTTATTTTTTATATTTTTCATTAATTAATAGTAAATTTTACTCAAAGGAGTTTCAGGATCTTTTGGAACAAAAGAAACTATCTTATCAATTATTTTCTGGGTTGACCACAAGACTGCTACAGCATCTAAAATATCATCATCCGCAACATCTTTTTTTTTAAATTTAGCTCTCACTTCTTCAAAATTAAATTTAGGGAAAAATTTTTTTAGTAATAAATATCTCATTTTAAATCCATCATTAGTTTTTTTTCCAAATTCAATAACTTTCATATCATTCATTGCCATAAAACTTAGTTCAGGATGAACTTCGTATAATTTTAAATTTTTTTCTTTTTGGCAAAAAAGTGTTCTCGCTTCCTTTATTTTTTCAAATAAAAACCATGTTTGTTTTGAAAGCTTTTTTCCACAAACAGAAAAATTAATTTCACAAGCATCCCTATAACTTTTAGCAAGTAAAGTTTTTTTAGCAGGCGCTGAAAAGATAGTAGAAGCCCTAGATTTTAACAAAGCTCGGGCCTCTTTATCGGCCATACGAAAACCATATTCATGAATTTGAAGTGGGATATCAATTCCTGCTATTGCCTCTTTTCTAATTAATTTTTCTAATTGATCTAATGATTTTATAAAAGTAATGTTTAATTCATTCTCAATTTTTTTCTCTGCTACTATCCAGCCAGACTTACAGCCATCAATTCCAAAAACATGATTCATATTTGTTATAATTTCATATCTAAAAATTAATTTTAACTTAACTATGTTGAAAAAAAAGATACTTCTCGGCGTTACAGGCAGTGTAGCTGCATACAAAGCTGCCGAGCTAATCAGACTGCTTAGAAAAAATGATTTCTTTGTTCAGGTTGTTTTGACGAAGTCAGCAAAGCAATTTGTGACGCCTCTAACTTTACAAGCTCTCTCTGGTAATCCTGTATTAGAAAATATGTGGGAACCTTCAGAAGGTAACGGGATGGAACATATTAATCTATCAAGGACAGCCGATTTAATATTAATTGCCCCAACTTCAGGAAACTTTATAGCTAAGCTCGCCAATGGGCTAGCAGACGATCTTCTCACAAATCTTTGCTTAGCTAGGTCATGCCCACTTCTTGTTGCTCCCGCAATGAATGTTGAGATGTTTGAAAATAATGCGACTCAAAGAAATTTAAAGGCCATAAAAGAAGATGGTGTCTTGATTTCTGGTCCAGATTTAGGTGAACAAGCATGTGGAGAAGTTGGTTTAGGAAGGCTGATAAACTTTGAGTCTTTGATGCTGGATATAAAAAAAGCTCTCACACCTCAAATATTTATAAATAAAAAAATACTCATTTCTTCTGGAGCAACAGTTGAGAAAATTGATGAAGCAAGAGCCATTACAAATTTGAGCTCAGGCCTAATGGGATTGAATCTAGCAAAAACTGCCTACACGATGGGTGCAGATGTAACTGTTGTTAGTGGTAACTCTAATTATGAACTTCCACAATGTATCAAAAAAATTAGTGCAAAAAATCACGAAGCCATGTATCAATCAATTGTTAGTAATATCGAAAATAATGATATTTATATTAGCGCAGCAGCAATCTCTGATTATAAACCTTCATATACAAAGGGTAAGATAAAGAAAGGAAGTAATTTAATTTCAATAGATTTAGAAAAAACTAAAGATATTTTAAGTTACGTTGGGGAAAATTTTAGTCATAAGTTTCTTGTAGGTTTTGCAGCTGAATCAGAGAATGTAGTTGAAAATGGTAAAAATAAACTTTTATCCAAAAATCTAGATATTGTTATTGGTAACGAGATTAAGGAATCAATGGGGAAAACAAAAGCCTCAATGGTTATTATTGATCATGATAAAAATACAATACTTCCTAAAGCAGAAAAAGACATACAAAGTAGAATTATTTTAGAATATATTTTTAAACTGTTATCAAAAGAAAAAGCTCATGACACTATCAATTGACTATAAGATACTTAATCCATTAATAAAAGATCATATCCCAGGCTACGCTTCTGAAGGCTCTGCTGGACTTGACCTTAGGGCATGCATCTCCGAACCAATAGACCTTGTTCCAGGTAAAACTGAGCTTATTCCTACAGGTATATCAATTTTTATAAAAGATCCGGGGTATGCAGCCCTTATCTTGCCTCGTTCTGGTCTTGGGCATAAGCATGGAATAGTCTTAGGTAATCTAGTTGGTTTAATTGATTCAGATTATCAAGGTGAGCTTTTTATCTCAACATGGAACAGAGGTTCAACTTCATTCTCAATAAAACCATTAGACAGAATTGCACAGTTAATAATAGTTCCGGTATCACAAGCAGCTTTTAATTTAGTATCAGAATTTCCGCAGAGTGATCGTGGGACAGGTGGCTTTGGTAGCACAGGAAAGTCTTAGAAAAGACTTGATATCCCCCTAGATTCTATGGATAATAAACATCTTTTTAAGAATTCGAATAAATAAAGGTTAGTTATGGCTAGAGTATGTGATGTGACAGGGAAAAAAACAACGACAGGGAACAATGTTTCTCATGCCAATAATAGAACGCGACGTAAATTTTTACCGAACCTACAAAGTCGTAAATTTTGGGTCGAAAGTGAAAATCGCTGGGTTTCAATGAAAATTTCTAGCGCCGCTCTTAGAACCATTGATAAACTCGGTATTGATGAAGTTCTCAAAAGAATGCGTGCTGACGGTAAAAAAGTTTAGGGGAAAGAATTATGAGAGAAAAAATAAGATTAGATTCATCAGCTGGAACTGGACATTTTTATACAACAACAAAAAATAAAAGGACCATGACTGAAAAGTTTGAAATTAAGAAATTCGATCCCACTATTCGCAAACACGTTATCTATAAAGAAAATAAAATTAAATAAATTTTATTTTCTTTCTATATTCACTCTGTGTGGGTATGGTATTTCAATATTATTATTCTTAAACTCTTCAAAAATACCTCTGTAGATATCAGATTTTAGTGACAAAAATCCTTTATCAGGATCAGCGACGAAGCAAGCAACATGAAGATTAATCCCACTATCAGCAAATTCTTTTACATATACATCCGGTTTTGGATCTTGAATTACCCTTTTTTCAGCATAACAAACCTTGAGAATGACTTCTATTGCCTTATCGATAGAAGATTCATAACTGATTTGCAATTCTAAGGGTATTTTGACAGTCGTGTTTGTGAAAGTCAGGTTAGTAATTACGCTTGTTAATAGCTGTTCATTGGGGATAAGTTCTTCGACACCATCTAGTCTTTTAATGGTGGTATAACGAGACTTTATTGCTGATACCCTACCATAATGACCGTTCATATCGATCATATCGCCAACCCTTATAGATTCATCACTAAGAAGTAAAAAACCACTTATATAATTAGCAGCCACCTTTTGAAAACCGAAAGCAAGACCTAAACCAAAAGCGCCACCAAAAATAGTTAAAAATGATAAATCGATTCCTAAAGAACTTAGAACTAATACAATTGCAAAAATATAAAGCAAAATCTTGAGAACTTTTATTATAACTATTCTTTGATTTGGTCTAAAACTTTTAGACCTTATTTTCATTATTTGATTTTCAATAATCCTCGCAAATGTCATCGCAATTAAAACTGCAATAAATATACCTAAAATAGTTTCAACAATTAAAAGCAATGTGATACTTTCTTCCGCGATAACAAATTTTATGGAATCAAGTCGATCTTGCATCTGTTTTAAAATACCAAATTGAAAAGCTAAATAACCTGTGACAATAATGCCAGCAAATATGTTTTCAAAAGGTCGAAGCCATGGACCTGGTTTTAATATATATCTAACAAAAATTATCCCCAATCTAACAAAAATAAGCAGGATAAGTACACTATTCGCAAAATATAATAATCTCCACTGAAGATCTCCTTCCCTTAAGAAAAGCATTGCGCTGAAAAGTATCGCAAGCATTACAATGGGTCTGAAAATTTTGAAAATATCTTTTAGATTATTTAGATTTTCTAATTTATTTTTTTTGCTTAGTTGCTTCCTAATAAGGTTTTCTGCTAAAAAAGCTGTGCCAATTACCAAGATCAGTAACAATAATTGTGAAATAAAACCCCAACTCATTAGAGTATCTAAAGTGAAATTGTTCTTTAGATAAAACAAGTTGCTTTGCATTTGTGTGTACTCTAAATTCATTTTTTTTCTTTAAAAAATTTTACATCAAAACCAAGGTTGCCAATCCAAGGAATATGAAAAAACCTCCGCTATCTGTCATTGCAGTTATTAAAACGCTTGAGCCAACTGCAGGGTCTTTACCTAAACGATGCATCAACAGTGGCATTAAAACTCCCATAATTGCTGCCAGTATAAGGTTTAAAACCATTGCACTTGCCATAACAAAACCTAAATCAGCATTATTATATAAATAAAATGCAAATAAACCTACGATTGATCCCCATATTAAACCATTCAAAAGTGCCACACTTATCTCTTTATACAATAAGGATCGTATGCTTGATTGAGTTAATTGACCTATCGCTAGAGCTCTTACGATCATCGCTGTAGTTTGATTTCCTGAATTACCGCCAATACTTGCAATAATTGGCATCAACGCCGCTAAGGCAACTACTTTTTCAATAGATCCCTCAAAAATACCAATGACTCTTGATGCAATGAAAGCGGTTAATAAATTTATTGCTAACCATGCCCATCTATTTTGAACAGATTTCCATATTGATGAAAAAATATCTTCTTCTTCTCTTAGTCCAGCCATAGAAAATTTTTCATTATCGGCCTCTTGCCTAATAAAATCCATTACCGCTTCAACAGTCAACCTACCAACCAATTTTTTATTTTCATCAACCACAGGGGCTGTCACTAGATCGTATCGTTCAAAAGCATTTGAGGCTTCATCAGCCAAATCCTCTGGCTTAAATAATACAATCTCTTTTGCCATCACACTTTTAACTTTTGTTGAAGGTGAGTTAACAAGAATTCTTTCCAAGGGCAAAGCACCTAAAATTAAATCTCCTTTGTCTACTACAAATAGTTTGTCTGTATGATTTGGTAACTTTTTTATTTTTCTTAGATAATTTAAAACAACTTCTAAAGTTAAATCTTCCCTAATGGTCGTTACTTCAAATTCCATTAAACTTCCTACAGAATCTTCAGGATAAGATAAAGCAGATTGTAACCTTTCTCTATTTTGAATATCTAAACTATCAAGTAAATCTTGGAGTACCTCCTCGGGTAAATCAGGAGCAATATCTGCAATCTCATCTGTTTCAAGTTGTTCTGCCGCCGCCAACAACTCTGTGCTGTCCATATCTGCAATGAGCGTTTGTCGAACAGAATCAGAAACTTCAATTAAGATGTCCCCTTCATTTTCACTTTTTACTAACTCCCATAAAACTAAGCGTTTTTGAACTGGAAGCGACTCAAGAATATCCGCAATATCTGCTGGATGAAGATCATCAAGCAAATTTTCGAGAGAACTTATATTTTTTTTACTTACAAGATTTTTTATTAATGCATGCTTCTCATCTGATGGGTCGTTTAAAGAATTTTCAGAAAATTCAGAACTTTCTAATAGTTCATCAATTTGTTCTATTAATTCATTTAGACTTTCTTTTCTTTCAATATTATTTTTCATAGACTCAAATTGAAATTATCGTTTCCTTATTATAAGGAGTTATGCCTAAAATAAACAAAAAAAAACCAGCATTAAGCTGGTTTTTTATTTCAAAATGTTTTGAATTATTTTGCTTTCTTAGCAGCAGGCTTCTTAGCTTCTGCTTTCTTAGCAGCAGGCTTCTTA